>JBAQUE010000036.1:0-6778 GCA_049297315.1 Rugosibacter sp. | reverse complement strand
GTCGGGGCATCGTCAGTTCGCGCGACATCGAGCGCGCCTGCCGTGAGCAGGTCACCTTCATTGCGCTCTCCGGCGACAGCGCCCCGCACTTTGCCCCGAAGGAAATCCCCTTGGGGGACACCACCTTTGCCGCCTTTGTCAGCACCCTGGACGCCGAGATCGGGCCGCTGTTCAAGGAAGTCCTGCTCATCTGCGACCGGCAAGGGCTCATCGGCCGCGAGATGTTCGCCATCGACGGCGTCAAGCTGCCGTCCAACGCCAGTAAATCCCGTAGCGGCACGCGGGCCGACTTCCAGCGCCAGGCCGACAAGATGGAAGCCGCCGCGAAGGCCATGCTCGCCCGCCATCGGGCCAACGACGCCCTGCCGGTCGAACTGGATCTTGCCGCGAAGGAAGCCCGCCAGATCGAGCGCCTGACGCGGGAAGCCGCACAAATGCGCCAGTGGCTCACCGAGCATCCCGAAGAGCGCAAGGGCACCAAGGGCAAGGTCATCAAGAGCAACCGCACCGACAACGAATCGGCAAAAATGGCTACGTCCAAGGGCGTCATCCAGGGCTACACCGGGGTAGCCGCCGTCGATGATCGCCACCAGATCATCATCGAAGCACAAGCCCATGGCACCGGCAGCGAGCAGGCGCTCCTGATGCCGATGGTCGAAGCTGCCACACCGCTGTGCACGCCCGACACCCTGATCACGGCGGACGCCGGCTACCACTCGGACGCCAACCTCAAGGCACTGGCTGAGCAAGACCGGCCGGCGCTGATCGCCGACAACCAGATGCGCAAGAGAGATGAGCGCTTCAAGGACCAGGCCAGGTACAAGGCCCAGCCCGACCCGCTCTACGACAAGGCACACCCGAAGAAGACCGCCGGCCACTACCGGCCAGCCGACTTCAGCTACGACGCGGACGCCGGCACCTGTATCTGTCCGGCGGGCAAGATGCTTTACCAGAACGGGGCCAACTGCAATCACAACGGCCATCTGGCAGTGAAGTTCCAGGGTGCGCTGCGGGATTGCCAGCCCTGCACAGAGCGCGACAAGTGCCTGAGGAAGCCGGACACGACACCCGCACGGCAGGTGTCCTTCTTCCGTGGGCGGGCGCCCGGCGGCACGGTGAGTTACACCGACCTCATGAAGCGGGCAATCGATTCGGAGCGCGGGCGAGCGCTGTATGGCGGACGCTTCGCCACGGTGGAACCGGTGTTTGGCAACCTCCGCTACAACAAGGGACTGGATCGCTTCACGCTGCGCGGGCAGAAGAAGGTCGATACGCAATGGAAGCTCTTCTGCCTGGTGCATAACATCGAGAAGCTGGCGCATCACGGATATGCGCAGTAGGGAGAAAGGGCGAGAAAGACCCTGAACCCGCAGGATGCGGGCTGCATTCTCGGAAAGTCGGCGCTGGCGACACGGCGATGCAAACAATCAAGCGGTGAACTGAAAATGGCGCGAAGATTTCGCGCCATTCGGGAGGGTCTGCGCTGCGTGAAAAGGGGTTTTTCTACAGCTTCAACGTCTGACATAACCGGCGGTGCGCGGCTTCATCGCGCAGCGTCCGGGTTGATGGATGGGTTGGGCCTCATGCGCATGCGAATACCTGCTCACTTCGCGCTGAATGTGCTGCACAAGTCGGCGGTGACAAACACCAAAGAGAGTTCCTTTGCCGGGACAATAACTTCGAACGCTGCGCCTTTCGAAACTGTCTGTTGGGTGATTGTTGTGGCGTACCCATTCTTGCGCATAAGCGCTGCAAAGGACTGCGGATCCGCGACCGCGCCGAGATCGGGAACCTTGCGTTTCAGTGACTCAACCTTGACACACTCTCCATGACGTGTCATGAGGAGCCATTGCTCCGATGCTTGGAGCGGAGTGCATGCCAGTAGCGCAAGGAAAAGGAAGAACTTCAACGGTGAAGGCGGCATGGTGGCTGAAAAACTACAAGAGTCGGTGCTGGCGGCACGGCGGCCAACGTAAAGGAACAGGCGGCAAAATTCGACATGAACCTAAGAGGCCCAACGTGAAGCTAAGGGGCGCGCCGCTTTTTGGCGCGTCCCGCTTGAGCGTAGGGTTAGGACTCTAGGCGCGATCAGCATTTCGATTTGCATGAATCAAAACTATCTTTTGCTTTCCCAAGACACTCTCGATGTTTCACTGGCTGGCTTTCAGGAGGATAAAATGTGTCACATATTTTTACTTGGCGACGATTCTCGTTCTGGCATTCTGTTACACAGGACTCTCCAGACGCGGCTTGAGTTTTCAAGAGTTCTGCGTCTTTAGCCTTAATTGGACCTCCCTCTGGGCATTTAGGGCATCCACTTTTGGGGCAACCATACTGACAAGGATCCACAGTTTGAGCTAACACTGCCTGGCTCAACGAGAAACACATAAAAACGAAGCAAGCACTAATGCGACACTTTTCGACAACATGATAGTTCTCCTTCTTGGGTTAAAGTCCTAACGGATCGGGAACTCAGTCAGATACAGTGCAGTGGCTTCCTGCAAATTTGAGATCGCTTCCTCGACAGTTTCGCCTTGTGTAGTGGTACCAGTTTCAGGGTTCAACGCGATATAGCCACCCTCTTCGGCGAGAGTGAGCAC
This sequence comes from Rugosibacter sp., assembly GCA_049297315.1. Classification (GTDB taxonomy): domain Bacteria; phylum Pseudomonadota; class Gammaproteobacteria; order Burkholderiales; family Rhodocyclaceae; genus Rugosibacter. The sequence continues at coordinate 4,178 of JBAQUE010000036.1, read as the reverse complement.
GGCAGTCAATTCCATATGAGTTCCTTTCAGAAAGGTGCATTGTCGCGCATTTTGGCCGGTGGCGCCCAACGTGGAGGTGAGGAGCGCTGCGTGGTTTTATCGCGCAGCGCCCCCTCGACCGAAAGGTTAGATTTTGGTGCCACCTTGAACATGGGTTCTTCTACGGTTAGGCGTCACTTCTTGCACTAAGCCAGTAGCTGACTTTTCACATCACCCGCGCAGCAGTGACCGCAGCAAACCAGGGTACGACGGCTGCAACAACAGACCAGGCCCACGCCGTAGCCGAGATTGGTGGTGCAGTTGGGCCAAAGGCATTCTCTCCTGGATTCCCGGGAGCAAGCGCAAAGTACCCAACAAGGACGAAGAAGACGGGTCCAAGTCCTGCGCTGACTACGAGGCCAGCCAGCGAAGCAGCAGTCTTCCATCCCATGTCGCGGCCGCGCTTGACTGCAGCTGCACAGGTGGCAAGTAAAAGCCCTCCTGCCAGAACAAGCAGCAATGGCACCGCCCGCTCTGTTCCGGCAGAGCCATTCGTCGCCAATCCGAGTCCGAACAACAACAAGCCGATCGCGTTTAGGGCCGGTACCACACCAAAGACAAAGAAGCGGATTCGACTGTAGCGAAGCATGGGCTGTACTCCTAGCGTGCAGCTTGAGGGGCGCGGATCCGGCTTGAGCGCGGGGTTGGGCGCGGGTTGAATAAAACGCACGAAACGCCGCACTGCGAAAAAGTCGGCGCTGGTGATACGGCGGCAGGACGAAACACAGCGGCCTGGGCGACAGGCGACGGCGCGCAAAAGCCGCGCAACCGCAAAAACCTACGGCGTATGGCCGAAGCGTGAGCCGGGCTGAAAGTGATCAGAAGGTTGCGCATGCGCAGATGATAAGCGAAGGGAAACGAACGCACCCAACGTAGAGCTAACCGGCGCTGCGCGGCTTTATCGCGCAGCGTCCAGCGACCGAAGGGAGCGAGGTTGAGCGCCGGGTTATGCATGTGCCATGACGTAACTGGTGGGGTTTTCACCTTCAACATTAAAGCCAAATCTTTCATAGAATTTCTTTGCCTTATCATTGATTTTGAATACCTCCAATCCGATGCCCTTGGATTGCTCATTGCCAGATGCAATAACAGACTCAAGCAGTTTTCTCCCGATACCCTTCCGCTGGTGATGAGGATGAACAACGATCATTCTTATGAACAACTGGCCACCTCGATTCTCGACATGGGAATACCCAACCAACTCGTGTTTTTGGTGTACCAACGTAATGCCTTTGGGATCAAAGTGAGCGGAAAAATCGTTTCCTTGCCATTGTTCATCCCAACCCCAAATTTCAGAAATGAAGCCGCGCATTACCAAGCAATACAATTGGTAGATGGCTTCTCTATCTGTTTCTTCAGCTTTCCGGTAAGAGCAAATCACGGTGATGATTTGTATGCATAACGTCTGAAATGAGCGGCCTCGCGCGGCTTCTGGCGCGAGGTCCGTTCGATTGATGGGTTGGGCATCACTGCACGGTAACCGAGCTACAGCTTGATGTTGTTCAAAACGCGAAGTCTCCGCTCTTCGGCTTCTCGCTCTTGCTGTAGCTTCTGCCTCTGCTGGTGCTCCTGCCGCTTCGCTTGCTGCTCAAGGTTAGCCTTGTAGACGCTGGTGGCCCGGGGCAGCCAAGTCTTGAAGTAGTCAATGACCTGTTGCACCTCATGTTCTGATGCCGGAACAATCGCTCTATTCCCCTGAAATCGGAACGCTTCAGGACCCTTCCCCCAAACCGAAGTGTAGCTGCCCATATTCTGAAGTGCCTGAATCCACCCAGGAGAAATTTGTTTGTCAAGTGTCAGCGTTAGCACGCCATTGGACCAGTCTGCTGCGACTATCGTCGGAACGTTGATGGCAAGAGGGTCGTCGACCTCAACCGCAGATATGACTGTCTTCGATATCTCGCTCAGGCGTTGTTGAGAAACCGCTTCAGCGTTGTAGCGTTGAATGAGCTGTTTGACGGCCGCGACAGATTGAGGTCGCTCATTGGGATCCTGTCGAAGTAACTGAAGAACAATGGCATCCATAAATTCAAATTCTGGTGATGCGCTGCCAACTGTTTTGTAGCCTGTTCCGTGCGGGACCTCCTTGGTAAATAGCTCGTTTAGCATGAGACCAATCGCGTATAGATCTGCTGGGATTCCAACCTTTCGACCAGGAACTCGCTGCTCGGGAGCTGCATAGAGGAAATTCGCAAGCCGTTGGGTGGGCTTGGTTTCGACAATGGTGGCCAAGGTGTCCTCTGTAAAGCTAGCAACGCCAAAATCGGCTATAGCCAAGACATCGGTCTTTCTGTCAAACAAAACGTTCTCTGGCTTGAGGTCCCGATGGACTACGCCCTGAAGATGCGCAGCCTCAACGCCATCAAGCAGTTGAGCTAGCAGCCGCATCATCCATTTTGGGTCCGGCGTCTCTTGCAGGAGAGTCCTTAGGCTGCAATCAAAGCGACGCATTACATAGAACGGGCCGCTGACACTTGGCGAATTGATAAGTCCATGATCAGTCACTGTGACGATATTCTTATGGCTATTGCGAAGGAGAAAGGCAAGTTCATTCTTGAAGCGCCCGCGTTTGTCCCTAGATGCGCGTTCCTCAGCCAATAGCTTTACAGCAACCTGTGATCCGTCAGGAGCAGTTGCACTATAGACGCGACCGGCGCCCCCTTCACCAAGCAGGCTATCTGCGGTGTACGACGCGAAGGCCGTTTCAAAGACTATTGGTTTCTTGAGCGATGACATAGGCGAATTAGGGTTGTCGTGATGCCCAACGTTTGAATTGAGCGGCCTCGCGTGGCTTTTCGCGCGAGGTCCGCTCGAATGATGGGTTAGCGCTCAGGGGAACAAGCACTTGGATTCCTCGCCGGACAACCACCGCCTGCTAAAGCACTTTGGGAACGTGCTACACCCCCAGAAATACCCGTGCTGACTTTCACGTAGCACCATTTTGCTTCCACATTTCTGACATGGCTGAGTAGCCCTTTCAAGTTGGGAACACTGGTGTCGGAACTCAGCTTCTCCAGCGACGACAGCCGCGAAAGGAAGAGACTGCGCTCTTGCAACAATCTCCCGAAATTCCTTCTCGGCCCTCTTTGCCACGAGATGCGGGTTTAGGCGCTCAGCAAGTTCCCCAAATCTTGCGGCAATTTCATGTGCATCATCTCGTGTGCGCACCCAATCTTTCTCTTCCATTGCCTCAACAAATTCGCGTAGACAATCTTGAACTGACGCAAGCGATTTGAGAAACGCAACCACCTCATCTGTGAATTCGGCTCTGCTGTTTCGATACATCGCTCGGAGCGATGACAGGCGCTCGCCGATGAACTCAAGAAGCTGACGCTCATTGGCATTTGTTTCCAACGAACGGTGGATCTCAGCGAGAAGGTCGGACGCGGATGGCATCTGAGCGCTAACGAATAGCGTTTATCCGCCGCTGAGGGAGGGCAGGTTGAGCACGGAGGGTCATGGCGGCGGATAAACCTCGTTGGACTGAACCGCCGGCGTGGCGGTCGTTATGGGGATTGTAAGGCGGGGAGAAGCGGAGTCAAGCGTTTGGCATGCTGCCAAGGGCAAGCAAGGCGGAGGCGGTTCCGGCAATCAACGCCGCCGACGTGTGGGTCGAGCGACAAATCTGCCTGGTTGATGGCGCGGCAGGTGCTCCGCGCGCGACGAGGCAACAGCGTCCCCTGGCCATGACGCGCAAGGCCGCTGAGAAGCACGCGGATGGGCCATCGCCACGTCACGGCGGCCCCCGCGAGACCGGAATGTAGACGGGCGTAGGCGCAATCGCCGCCGTCGGCACGAAAGCGCCCTGGCCGCAGTGCGGGCAACGCGCCCATTCGACACGATCAATGCGGTGCATGAAGGCCGCCACCGATTCCACCACCACCGGATCGGGCGTCGGCACCAAGAGCGCCGCGCGGGCCTGCGCCAGCTTCACCGCCTTGCCCGCCGGTCCCAGGAGGCCATAATGGCGGATACGCTTGAAGCCCTTGGGCAGGACATGCAACAGGAAGCGGTCGATGAAGGACTGCGCCGGCAAGGCCAATGTTCGCTTGGCGTGGCCCTGAGCCGAAGCCCGCACCCGGAAGCGCACCTCACGCGCATCGACCCCGACGATGCGCTCGTTCGAGATCGCCACCCGG
>JBAQUE010000035.1:0-7684 GCA_049297315.1 Rugosibacter sp. | reverse complement strand
TTTGTAGAGCAGCAGTACCCGTATGGGTTATGCCCGTATCCATGATCGCAGAGAATTTTGATCCGAGAACAACTCGATTTGATGTGGTGATCGTTGATGAGGCAAGTCAGGCTGACTTGAACGCTCTTATTCCTGTGTACCTTGGGTCACAAGTTGTTGTTGTAGGCGACAATGAGCAAGTGACGCCCTTGGGTGTCGGGAAAGCTCAAGCCGGGCTACAGAACCTTATCAAGACGATGCTATTGGGTATCCCGAATGCCCACTTGTTCGACTACCAAATTTCAATTTACGACATTGCTCGCCAATCCTTTGGTGGTGGAGCGATCCGCCTCGTTGAACACTTCCGCTGTGTTCCTGAAATCATCGCCTTCAGCAATCAGCTTTCCTACGAAGGCAAGATCAAACCGTTGCGTGAATCGAACTCGACCGACATCAAGCCGGCCTGCGTGGGTTGTCGGGTGGATGGCATCCGGGAAGGCGATACGAACAAGGGCGAAGCCCGCCGCATCATCGACACCATCAAGGCGATGATCCAGCATCCGCGGTATGCCCACAAATCGATGGGCATCATCTCCATGCTGGGCGAGCCGCAGGCCCTGCTGATCCAGTCGATGTTGCATAAGGAGGTTCCCGGTGTCGAGATCGAGAAACGACGGATTCAGGCGGGCATCTCCGGCGAATTTCAGGGCGACGAACGGGACATCATGTTCCTGTCTTTGGTTGATAGCGCCGTCAATGAGGGGCCGATGACAAAGAAAGGGGAGGGCGCTTTCGAGTCGACTAAGAAGCGCTACAACGTTGCTGCCAGTCGTGCGCGAGACCAGATGTGGGTAATGCATTCGTTCGATCCTGACCTTCATCTTAAGAGCGATGATCTGCGACTGAGGCTTCTGCAGCATGTTCGGGATCCGCTGGCATCCCTGCGGGCCTATAACCAGGAGGTCGGCAAGACAGAATCACCGTTCGAGCGGGACGTGCTCAAGCGATTGACCGATGCCGGCTATCGGGTGAAGTCGCAGTGGCAGGTTGGCTATTTCCGCATTGATATGGTAGTTGAAGGTGTCGGCAAGCGGCTAGCTGTCGAATGCGATGGGGATCGCTATCACCCGATGGAGAAATTGGCCGAGGACATGGAACGCCAATCGATCCTCGAACGCCTCGGCTGGCAGTTCGTCAGGATTCGCGGCAGCGCCTTTTTCCGCAATCCGGAGCTGGCGATGCGGCCGGTGTTTGATCGCCTCGGTGAACTTGGAATTCCGCCGGAAGCGGACATTGCCGAAGCCCCGGAATCTGACATAACCTTGATCCACGAACTGGATGACATGATCCACAAGGGATTCGAGACGGAGGACGGGCTTTCTCTGGTGGTAGAGCCGGTGATTGAAGCCGAAGACGATGGCGATGTCGCGATTCCGATGCCCTCTGGCACGAACTTCGATCATGGACAGGTGGAGGTGCTGCTGGGTAGTCTTGGCGGAACGGCAGCATTGGATACCTTCTTGCGCGACTTTGCCAAGTCCAAGGGTTTCCAGCGTATGGGCAAAAATGTTCGCAAGAGCCTCGAAATTGAGCTCGACATGCTCTCTCGCAAAGGGAAGATTCTTATCAAGGGAGGTGTAATTCGGTTGCTGTAAGGGCGAGCGAATCTTCGAAAACTAATACACAAGCACTTAGCCCTAATCGTGCTGACTGCCAAAAGTCGGCGCTGGTGATACGGCGAGGCACACATGAATGAGTATCGAGAAAGACTGGAGGACATCATTCGCCACGGCGTGGCGGTCGATTTGTTCCACGCAGATGAGGCATTGTCGCTCGACATGTTTGTCGGTCAGCATGCGAACGAAATCAATAAGGCGACCTTTGGTGCATTCTTTGGCAGCCTGCAAATCATGCTCACCCGAAATCTCATCCTGCATGTAGCCAGGATGTACGAAACGCCAAAAATGCCCAACAAGCGCAATCCGAGTCCCTATCCGATCCGGAGCATTCGATCAGCAATCGAGATTCTCAAAGAATATGGTGATGACTTGGCGATCGAACAGCGACACGGTCTGATTTCAGCGCTCGCCAGACGCGGAGTGCCTCCGGACGAAATGGAGGAACTCTCTGATCGAGAACTGACCAACTACCTTGTTTCATTCTTCGAGCAACGCTATTCGGCGGCACATCTTGATGGCGCCGCAAACGCGCGGGCCTTGGAAGCGCTCAAGACCATGCGCGACAAAGTGATTGCCCATCCCGAGGCGGTTCGTCTTGAAGACATACCGAGGCGGTATATGCGGAAATCAAAGAGCTGGTCGTCTTGGCACACGCTTTTGTGGCGGCGGTTGGCTTCGGCTATCTGAGCACAGCTTATGAGGCGGATGACGGCCATTGCTTTCTGACCAGCGATGCCAAGCGTTCCACCATCTGCCTCAAGCGCTTGCTTCAGGCAGCAGATGTTTTGCCAGAGGGATTGCGGTGACATCGCCTCTCTCGATCATTCTCGCGCGCGGATACTTCTCCAAGGAGTTGCCTCCGCCATTCAACACGAAGTCGTTCGGCGCATTCGCTGATACGGCGCCGGCGGTGCTGCATCTGGGCATCACCAAGAAGGGAAGCAAGTCCAACCTGACAACATTACCGGCGATTCATAACCAGGCCCGGTCTGGAACGCTGCGGAGAAAGCTGGCCATATCCGTACCGCCAAGACCGATGTCGACCTGATTCATGAACGATTGAAGTTGGCTCGCAATGACTACGAGGTGAGATATGGCAAAGTCAGTGGCAAAGAAGACTGAACTGGTGGACGTGGGCACGGGCGATGTATTCAAGGACCTCGGCTTTGCCGATGCCGACGAACGCAAGCTGCGCACGCAACTGGCGATGCGCCTCAACGATCTGGTGAAGGAGCGCACGCTCACCCAGACGGCCGCCGCCGAGATTTTCGGCATCCCGCAGCCGCATATTTCCGAGCTGCGCAATTACAAGCTCAGCCGCTTTTCGTCCGAGCGCCTGCTGCATTTCATTACCCAACTCGACCAGGATGTGGAAATCGTGATTCGCCCGAAGGCGGCGAATCATGCGGCGGGCTTGGTGTCGGTGCTGGTCGTGGCCTGAGTTCTGGCCGCACACGGCTGCCTATTTCAGCGCGCGCTTGCCGCCGGCGTCACCGTAGCCGTTGAGGCCTTGGCGGCAGGTTTGGCGCAGTAGCCGGCCCATGCCTTCATCAACTGCACGCGCTTGTCAGGCCGCCACGCCGGTAGCATCAGGCCGGGTGATCTGTGAGGCCGGCATTATGTTGGTTTTGGTTCTCCGCCCAGCGCAGCCAACAGGTCTGGAATCATCCGGCTGAGTTCCCCGGTCATCAGGGCAAAGTCCGCATTGAACTGTTCCTCCGCATCCAGGGCTGTCTGGTCAGACTCATTGTTCAGGATGTCCAGGAAGGCCAGCCGTTTGACCTGGAATTTGTCGGTCAGGACAAATGACAGTTTGTCATTCCATGTCAAGCCGAGCTTGGTGGCGACTTTTCCATTGGCGATGTGCTGCCTGATTTCATTGCCATCGAGGGCGTGCTTTACATAGCGGATGGCAGACTGGGCAGCCGCCGCGGCGCGCAGCTCCAGATCGTTGTCAATCGTGAAGCCGGCTGGCGCTTCGTCCGAGGCCAGCCATCCGGTCATCGCCGTCATTGGGGATATCTGCGTTTGTACAGGGCGCATCTGGATTGCGCCAACCGAGGGAAGCCACACCTCGAGAAATTCCTCCGCCTTGGCATCCGAACCCGCGTCGATGACCAGCCAGCCGTTGACCGTGTCGACCCAGGCGTTCGTCGTGCGACGGCGGGTGAAGGCCTTGGGCAGCAACTCTGTCGAGACGAGATCACGCAAGTCGCGCATTTCCTTGCGGCCGATCTTGCGTTCCTGTGCGGCCTCGATGGCGGCAACGCGGTCTTGTGTTTCCTGGCGGATGACGGTGGCTGGCAGCAGTTTTTGTTCCACGCCCAGCGACACCAGCCATTGACCATTGACGGCATGGACGAAATCATCATTTTTTGGGTGGACCCAGCCCCGACTGCTCAAGTCGAAGCTGCCGCAGCGGGTTAATGGCCTTTGCGCCAAAAGTTCATCAAGTTGCCTGGCGTCTGCCCAGTTGGCGGACAAATGGTAAATATAAAGATTGCGGAACCACATGTTGATTTGATCCGTCGGCCGGTGAAGGGGCGCAAGAATACCTTCTTGTGTCCAGGCTGTGAATGCGGCAGGCTGAAATTTTTTCGCTTGCGGGGCCGTGCCGGGTCTTGGGTAGAAGTAAACCCCGTAAACATGCGCGCATGGTGAATTCATCGGGTATTCTCATCGTCGATGATTACACGGGTTACCACTTCCCCGGCATTGATGGCTATGGCTTCACACACGCAGAAATTTTCCCCAGGTTTCCTGTCGGTTTTGACCCGCTTATCCAGACACTGGTATGGGTGTTTGGGATGGTTTTTTCTTATCAGCTTTGCCGCAGCCAGCAATTTGGCGCGAGCGGAGGACGCATTGTTGTGGTTTTCCGCCGGGCGGCCAACCCAGGAGGCCAGGCAGGCCATTGAAGTCTTGGCAGGGGCCGGCATGGATGGCCTGGATCCGGTGGATTACCAATCTGGGGCCTTGTATCGCGCCATGACTCTGCTGCCAGACCGGCCAGTACCCGGGACCCAAGTGCTGGCAGATATCGATGCGCAGCTGACTGCATCCATGCAGCACTATCTGGCTGATTTGCATTTCGGCAGGATTGATCCAAGGACAATCCAGGAGAATTTTGCTCTTGTCCCGCCCAGCCAGTTCGATCCAGCAGCCTATCTGCGCACGGCGGTGGCCGAACATCGTTTGCTTGATGCAGTGAGGCAGGCGGCGCCGCGCATTCCCCTGTATGCCAACTTGCGTCGTGCCTTGGCAACATATCGCGGGCTCGCGGGACACCCGGCGTGGCTTACGCCGCTGCCTGCTTTGCCAGGCCGCAAGCTGGAGGCAGGTAATGCCTATGCCGGACTGGATGTCTTAACGCAACGGCTGATTGCACTCGGGGATCTGGCGCCAGGGATCCCGACGCCGGACCGTTATGCAGGCGCTGTGGTGGAGGGTGTCAAGTCTTTTCAGGAACGCCATGGACTGGAAACCGATGGGGTGATTGGCAAGGCAACGCTGGCCAACCTGATTGTCCCGCCAGCGGTTCGCCAGCGGCAGATCGAATTGACTCTCGAACGCCTGCGCTGGACGCCGCTGTTGCAGGAGCAGCGCATGGTCGTCATCAATATCCCGGAATTCGTGCTGCGCGCCTATGCAAGCAATGACGGCAGGATCGAGCTGAAGGCGACCATGAAAGTCATCGTGGGGAAAGCGCTGGACACGCGCACGCCGGTTTTCGATGAGCTTATGCGCTTCATCGAGTTCAGCCCTTACTGGAATGTGCCGCCCTCAATCGCACGGGTGGAAACAGTGCCCAAGTTGCGTCGCGATGCCAATTATTTTTACCAACAGGGTTTTGAATTTGTCAGTCATGACGGTCGGGTGATCACCGGACTCACACAGTCCAATCTAAATGCCGTGTTGCATGGTCAATTGCGTATCCGCCAGCGGCCGGGGCCAAAGAATGCGTTGGGCGACATCAAGTTTGTGTTTCCTAACCGCGATAATATCTACCTCCACCATACCCCTTCCCCGCAATTGTTCAGCCGCGACCGGCGCGATTTCAGCCACGGCTGCATCCGTGTCGAGGAGCCGGTGGTGCTGGCTAAATTTGTCCTTGAGGATGAGCCGGAATGGAGTGAGGAGCGTATCCGCGAAGCCATGGGCAAAGGCGAATCGACCACCTTGCGCCTGCGGGAACCGGTGCGTGTGGTCATTGCCTATGGCACTGCGATCGCCAAACAGGATGGGCGCGTGTTTTTCTTTCCCGATATCTATGGCCATGACAAGCAACTCGATGAAGCCTTGCGCCAACACTCGGCCATGGCCGCTGCTAGCCGCGCCCTGAATACGGGTGGGCAATGAGGGGCGCTTTGGTATCATGCGCAACATGCCGAGAAATTCCAATGATTCCCGTCGCGTCTTTTTGCGCCATGCGGTCAGGCTGGCCGCCGCCGGAGCCGCCTTGCCATTTGCCAGGAAGGCGATGGCGTCCATCCCCGGCGCACGCAGCCTGGCTTTCGATCACACCCACACGGGTGAGCGCATTTCGCTGATTTATGCAGTCGATGGCCAGTATCTGCCGGATGCCCTGATGGCGTTCAATCACTTGCTGCGTGATCATTATTCCGGGCAAGTGGGCATCCTGGATCCGCAGCTCTTCGACCTCCTCTACCAAGTGAAGCGGACGCTGGCGTGCGAGGAAGCCTTTCAGGTGATTTCCGGCTACCGTTGCGCGGCCACGAATTCCATGCTGCACGATACCCGTGGGGGTGGCGTTGCCAGACACAGCCTGCACATGGATGGCAAGGCCATCGACATACGCCTTCCCGGAGTATCGATCGCGGACTTGCGTGATGCAGCATTGTCGCTGCGCCTTGGCGGTGTTGGGTACTACCAGCGCGAGCAGTTTGTCCATGTGGATACTGGCCGTGTGCGTAGCTGGTAACTTAAAGCACTACCGAGCACTACCGAGCACTACCGAACGCTACCGCGATCAACTGAATTTCCGGGCAGGTTCAATTCCCTGTTCCGATTTTCATTAACGGCAGTGATGGTGGCTGTAAAACAAGTCTGGATCCGCCAGTAACCAGGTTCTGCAAGTCTGCGAATTCTTGTCAGCAAGGCATTGAAGCTACGGGGGAATATTGTATCTTTGCCGGAAGTCATGAATACATCGCGTTCTCCCATCGCCGAGCAGGATGCCATTCAGCATGTAGTCAAGGTTCGCCGTGATTACAACACTTGGGTGGCCACTGAAACTATCGAGGATTATGCCCTGCGTTTTACGCCCCGGGGCTTTCGCCGCTGGTCTGAAATGCGGGTGGCCAATACGGCTTTTGGGGCGGCCTCTTTTCTAGTGTTGGAGGCGGTAGGCGCAACGCTATTGGTGAATTACGGTTTCATCAATGCTGTGTGGGCGATCTTTGTTACTGGACTGATCATCTTCGCTGCCAGCCTGCCCATCTGTTTTTACTCCGCTCGTTATGGCGTGGATATGGACTTGCTGACCCGGGGCGCGGGGTTTGGTTATATCGGCTCAACAATCACCTCGCTGATCTACGCATCCTTTACCTTTATCTTTTTTGCCCTGGAAGCGGCGATCATGGCCTACGCCCTGGATCTCGCGTTTCATATTCCGCCGGGCATTGGCTATTTCATCTGTGCGGTTGTGGTGATTCCCTTGGTGACTCATGGGGTCACCACCATCAGCCGCTTTCAGACATGGACGCAGCCAATCTGGATCGCCTTGTTGGTATTGCCTTATTTTTACGTACTCAAGGCCAATCCCGGTGTGCTCGAAGAAATGCGCCATTTCAGCGGGGCGGGCAGCGCTGATTTTAACTTCCATCTGTTTGGCGCTGCCTTGACGGTAGGGATTGCATTGATCACCCAGACCGGGGAACAGGCAGATTACCTGCGCTTTATGCCCGAGCGGACATCTAAAAACAAGTGGCGCTGGACGCTTGCCCTGTTGATCGGCGGTCCGGGATGGATAGCGCCAGGAGTTGCCAAGATGCTGGGTGGGGTGC
>JBAQUE010000034.1:0-1668 GCA_049297315.1 Rugosibacter sp. | reverse complement strand
TCGACAGGGAAAGAATGACCAGTGCCGCCAGCGTCATCGGCGTGAAGGTGGATTGCAGGTCGGCGAATCCAAGCGCCTTGTTGAACACGCCACGGCTGATGGTGATGTAGTAAGTGGCCGGGTAAATCTGCCCGATCAGCCTGCCCGCGCCTTCCAGCGACGAAACCGGGTTGATCAGGCCGGAGAACTGGATGGCCGGCAGCATGGAGCCGATCATGGCAAAGAACATGGCCGCAATCTGGCTGCGCGTAAAGGTGGAGGCGAACAGGCCGAAGCCGGTCGAAAAACCAACGAAGATCAAGGATGCCAGCAACAAGGTCATGAAGCCGCCCTTGACCGGCACGTCGAACAGGGTCACGGCCAGCAGGGTCATCAGCAGGAAGTTGAGCATCGCCAGAATGATGTAAGGCAGCTGCTTGCCGATCAGGAATTCGCTGCGGGTCACGGGCGTCACGTAGAGATTGATGATCGAGCCCAGTTCCTTTTCGCGCACTACCGAGAGTGCAGTCAGCATGGCGGGAATCATCAGCAGCAAGATGGGGATCACCGCCGGCACCATGGCCGGCAGGCTTTTCACATCCGGGTTGTAGCGAAAGCGTGTCTCGATGCTGGCCGCACCGCGTGACAAATCCTGGCCGAACTGGGTTTTCGCCACCGCCAGCAACCAGTTCTGGTGCATGCCCTGCACATAGCCTTCGACGGTTTCGGCGCGCTGCGGCATGGCGCCATCAATCCAGGCGCCGATCTGCACCGGGTTGCCGCGTTGCACATCGCGCGCAAAGCCGGGCGGTATTTCAATGGCCAGCGAGAGTTCGCCATTGCGCATGCGCCGGTCCAGATCGGCATAATCGGTAATCGGTGGGCGCTCGATAAAGTAACGCGAACCGGAGAGGTTCAAGGTGTAATTCTGGCTCAGCGTGGTCTGGTCACGGTCGAGTACGGCGTAGGAGAGGTCATTCACATCCATCGTGATGCCGTAGCCCATGATGAGCATCAGGATCAGGCTGCCGAACAGCGCCATCACCAGGCGCACCGGGTCATGGCGCAATTCCAGTGCCTCGCGCAGCGAATACGCGAAGGCGCGCGCAAAGCTGAACAGGCGGCGGCGTGCATGCCTATGCGAGGCCGCTCGCGTCGCCGGAGCCTGCGCAATACCGGCCGCCCCAGCCGCGCTTGGCGCACCAGATTCCGCCGTATCGCCAACGCCTTGCGTCCCTCCGGGAACTTTTACGCTGTCCGGATCAGCATCCTTCAAGTAAGCAATGAAGGCTTCTTCCAGGTCTTTTGCGCCACGCTGCTTGACAATTTCCGCCGGCGTATCGCTGGCCAGGACCTTGCCGTCATTCATCAGCGAAATGCGGTCGCAGCGCGCGGCTTCGTTCATGAAATGGGTCGAGATGAAGATCGTCACCTTGTCATTGCGCGACAGGTCGATCAGAAACTGCCAGAAGGCATCGCGCGCCACCGGATCGACGCCCGAGGTCGGCTCGTCCAGGATCAAGAGTTCCGGCGCATGTACCAACGCCACGGCGAGCGACAGGCGCTGGCGCATGCCCAGCGGCAAATTGTCCGGCAGGGCATTCGGCGCGCCATCCAGCCCGAAGCGCGCCATCAGTTCCTTGACCCGTAGCGGAATATCCGCCTCCGGCACGCTGAACAGGCGCGCAT
>JBAQUE010000033.1:0-12072 GCA_049297315.1 Rugosibacter sp. | reverse complement strand
CAGATGGTCACCGCGCCGCGCGTGCTGGCTTCCTACAAGCTTTCATTTGGCGCATCGCTCCTCGCGGCGGGAATCAATACCGTGTTCGGCGCGCTCTTGGCCTGGTCGCTGGTGCGCTATCGTTTTCCCGGCCGGAAGCTCGTCGATGCGCTGGTCGATCTGCCTTTCGCCCTGCCCACGGCGGTGGCCGGGATTGCGCTCACCGCTTTGTATGCGGGCAATGGCTGGCTGGGCAAACTGCTGGAACCCTTGGGCATCAAGGTCGCTTTCACGCCGCTGGGCGTGCTGGTGGCGCTGGTGTTCATCGGCCTGCCGTTTGTCGTGCGCACGGTGCAGCCGATTCTGGAAGACCTGGAGCTAGAACTTGAAGAAGCCGCCACCTGCCTGGGCGCGCAGCGCTGGCAGATCATTCGCCGGGTCATCCTGCCCGCGCTCACCCCTGCGCTACTCACCGGCTTTGCGCTGGCTTTCGCCCGCGCCGTGGGCGAATATGGCTCTGTCATTTTCATTGCCGGCAACCTGCCCATGGTGTCCGAAATCACGCCGCTGATGATCATCACCAAGCTCGAACAATATGACTACACGGGCGCGACTGCCATTGCGCTGGTCATGCTGGCGGCATCCTTCATCCTGTTGCTGGTCATCAACACGCTGCAAGGCTGGAGCGCGGCAAGCAGTTCATCCGCTGGCGGGAGGAAATCCTGATGGCTGGCATTGCACAAACCTTGCCCGGCGCCCGCAGGCATCACGATTACCAGGCCAGCCCGGCCACGCGCGAGGCGCCGTGGGTGCGCTACAGCGTGCTCACGCTCGCCCTGGGCTTTTTCGCCCTGTTTCTGCTGCTGCCGCTGTTCGCCGTTTTTAGCGAGGCATTGCGCAAGGGCTGGGGCGTGTATTTCGCCGCGCTGGTGGAACCGGATGCGCTCTCGGCCATGCGCCTGACTTTGCTGGCTGCTGCGATTGCCGTGCCGCTGAACCTGGTGTTCGGCGTCTCTGCCGCCTGGGCAATCGCCAAGTTCGAGTTTCGCGGCAAGCAGTTCCTGATCACCTTGATCGACTTGCCCTTCTCCGTCTCCCCGGTCGTCGCCGGTTTGATCTACGTGCTGGTGTTTGGCGCGCAGGGCTGGTTCGGCTCCTGGTTGAGCGACCATGACATCCGCATCATTTTTGCCGTGCCCGGCATTGTGCTGGCGACCATTTTCGTCACCTTCCCGTTTATCGCCAGGGAACTCATCCCGCTGATGGAAGCCCAGGGCCGCGACGAGGAAGAAGCCGCGACAGTGCTGGGCGCGTCGGGCTGGCAAACCTTCTGGCGCGTGACCTTGCCGAATATCAAATGGGGTTTGCTGTACGGCGTGATTCTCTGCAATGCCCGCGCGATGGGCGAATTCGGCGCGGTGTCGGTGGTTTCCGGCCATATCCGCGGGCAGACCAACACCCTGCCCTTGCAGGTGGAAATCCTGTACAACGAATACAACTTCGCCGCCGCTTTTGCCGTGGCGTCCCTCCTGGCCTTGCTGGCGCTGATTACGCTGGCGCTGAAAACTTATATCGAATGGCGTCAAACAGCCACACTTTCACCAGACTCAATGGAGCCGACAACATGAGCATCGAAGTCCGCAATATCCGCAAATCTTTTGGCACGTTTGAGGCGCTGAATGATGTCTCGCTGGAATTTCCCAGCGGCGAGCTGGTTGCCTTGCTGGGCCCTTCCGGTTGTGGCAAAACGACGCTGTTGCGCATCATCGCCGGGCTGGAATCCGCTGACGCGGGCACGGTGTTCCTCGAAGGCGAGGATGCTTCCGGCACGCATGTGCGCGAGCGCCAGGTCGGTTTTGTGTTTCAGCATTACGCGCTGTTCCGCCACATGACGGTGTTTGAAAACATCGCCTTCGGCCTGCGTGTCAAACCGCGCAATCGCCGTCCCGCCAAAGCCGACATTCAGCGCAAGGTGCATGAGCTGCTGAACCTCGTGCAGCTCGACTGGCTCGCTGACCGTTATCCGGCGCAACTCTCCGGCGGCCAGCGCCAGCGCATCGCCCTGGCGCGTGCGCTGGCTGTCGAACCGCGCGTGCTGCTGCTGGATGAACCCTTCGGCGCGCTGGACGCCAAAGTGCGCAAGGAATTGCGCCAGTGGTTGCGCCGCCTGCATGACGAGCTGCACATCACCAGCATTTTTGTCACCCATGACCAGGAGGAGGCGCTGGAAGTAGCCGACCGCGTGGTGGTCATGAACCATGGCCAGGTCGAGCAAATCGGCACGCCGCAGGCGGTGGTCGAACAACCCGCCACGCCTTTTGTCGCCGACTTCATCAACCTGGACGACCACGGCCCCGACTGGCTGGTGGCCGCGCGCCTGAAGCATCGCGGCTACGCACTTCAGGCCAGTGATAATCAACTGCGCGCATGACCGGCCATGTAAAGTAACGACACCATGAACTTCCAACAACTCCGCATCATCCGCGAAGCCGTGCGCCGCGATTTCAATTTGACGGATGTCGCCAACGCACTATTTACCTCGCAATCCGGCGTCTCCAAACACATCAAGGATCTTGAGGATGAGCTGGGCGTAGAGATATTCATCCGCCGTGGCAAGCGCCTGACCGGACTCACCGAGCCGGGCAAGGAGCTGGCCGAGATTGTCGAGCGCATGCTGCTCGATGCGCGCAACATCAAACGCCTGGCCGACCAGTTTGCCAACCGCGACCAGGGCCAGCTCACGCTGGTCACCACGCACACCCAGGCGCGCTATGCCCTGCCCAAGGTCGTGGCGCAATTCAAGACGGCATTCCCCAGGGTGCATCTCGCCCTGCATCAGGCTGGCCCCAAGGAAATCGTCGCCTTGCTGCGCGCGGGCGAGGCCGACATCGGCGTGGCCACCGAAGCGTTGGAAGGCGAGCCTGATCTCGTCACCTTTCCCTGGTACACCTGGCATCACTCGGTGATCGTCCCCGTTGGCCACCCGCTGACCCAACTTCAAGGACTCACGCTGGCCGCACTGGCTGAATATCCGCTGATCACCTACCACGAAGGCTTTACCGGCCGCGGCTCGATTGACCGCGTTTTCGCCGAGGCGGGAATCCTGCCCGACATCATCCTCTCCGCGCTCGATGCGGATGTCATCAAAACCTATGTCGAACTGGGCCTGGGCGTGGGCATCATCGCCTCGATGGCGTTTGACCCGCGCAAGGATAGCGGACTAACCCTGCTCGACGGTGCAGGCATATTCCCCACCAACACGACCCACATCGCCATCCGCCGTGGCCATTATTTGCGCAGCTATGCCTACCGGCTCATTGAACTCTGCTCGGCGCAGCTCACCGAAAATATCGTGCGTGCCGCCTCGGCGCCACCCAAAAATGCGCTGGATCAGGACGATTGATTCGATTCAAAATAAAAGTCGGCGCTGATGAAGCCCCTGCACTACAAGGCGGTCGAGCAAAAAACGCTCTCCTCGCCGTAGCGGATGGTGAGACGGCGGATAGCGCAAAACGTGGCATGGCCATTACGCCAGCGCCAGCTGCGCAAGCTTGACCCAATAGCGGATGCCGGTGGCGATGATCTCATCGTTGAAGTCGTAATGCGGGCTGTGCAGCATGCAGCTGCCCGCCGTTGGCCCATTGCCCAGCCATACGTAACAAGCCGGCCTGGCCTCTGCGAGATAGGCAAAATCTTCCGCGCCCATGCTCGGCTTCAACTGCGTTTGCACTGATTCAACCCCGACTACTTCTTGCGCTGCGGCCAGCGCAATGGCCGTGGCGTCCGGCGCATTGACGGTCGGCGGATAACCGCGTGCGTATTTCATCTCGATCTGCACGCGATAGGTTGCCGCGATGCCATTGCACACACGCTGCATCGCCGCTTCCAAGGCGTCCTGCAACGCGGTATTCAGCGTGCGCACTGTGCCGCCCAATTGCGCCGTTTCCGGCAACACGTTGTCCGCATGCCCCGCGTGAAAGCGCGTCACGCTGACCACCGCCGCATCCTGCGGGTCCGTCTCGCGCGAGACCAGCGCTTGCAAGGCCTGCACCAGGGCGCTGCCCGCCAGCACCACATCCACCGCCTGATGCGGCATGGCGGCATGCCCGCCACGGCCGGTGATCTTGATGTCAAAGCGGTCAGTGCCCGCCATCACCGGCCCTTCGGTGACGCCGAAACTGCCCGCGGGCAGCCCCGGCCAGTTATGCAAACCGAATACACGCTCCATCGGGAAGCGCTCGAACAAGCCTTCTTCAATCATCACCCGGCCGCCGCCTTCGTGCTCTTCCGCCGGTTGAAAAATGAAATACACCGTGCCGTCAAAATTGCGCACGGCGGATAGCGCTTCGGCCGCGCCCAGCAGCATCGCCGTATGCCCATCGTGGCCGCAGGCATGCATGCGCTGCGCATGTTTCGAGCGATGCGCAAAAGTGTTCATTTCATGCAGCGGCAAGGCATCCATGTCGGCGCGCAGGCCGATGGCGCGAGTACTCGTACCCAAGGAGAGCCTGGCCACCACGCCTGTTTTGGCTATGCCGCGATGCACTTCCAGATTGAGGCCATCGAGATAATCCGCGACTTTTTCAGCCGTGCGGTGCTCATCGAACGCCAGCTCGGGATGCGCGTGGATATCGCGGCGGAAGGCCGCAATTTTCGGCGTCAGGGCGGATAACAGTTGCTCATGCACAGCGTTCGACATGGGGATGGTTTCGGCGTTTGATGTCTGGCATCCTAGCCCAAATTGCGGACGGGAGGCAGCGCCGCCAAACAATTAACGCGCAGGAAGAATCGTCTGCGGGTCGACCGGCTTGCCTTGCTGGCGAATCTCGAAATGCAGGCGCGGGCTGTCGGCGTCGGTCGAACCCATTTCGGCGATTTTCTGCCCACGCTTCACGGCCTGCTTTTCTTTCACCAGGATTTTGCTGTTGTGCGCATACACCGACAGCCAGGTGGCGTTGTGGCGTATCACCACCAGGTTGCCATAGCCGCGCAAGCCGCTGCCCGCATAGGAAATCACGCCATCCGCGGCGGCCTGCACCGCATCGCCGGTCTTGCCCGCGATATCCATGCCCTTGTTGCTGCCGTCCGCAAAAGACGCCAGCAATTTGCCATTGGCTGGCCATAGCCAGTCAATGCCGCCACTGTCCACCGGCGCTTTTTCAGGGGTGACTTTTTCAGGCGTGGTTTTTTCAGGCGCAGCCTGTACTGCGGGCGCAGAGGGGATGACCATCGGCTGGTCTCCGCTGGCTCCCTTTTGGGCAGCCGCCAAGGCGGCTTCTGAATAGGCCACCACGCCGCCCTTCGGTCCCCGCTTCAAGGTATCGGTATTGCCCGCTAAATTGCCCGCTGAGCTTCCCGATGAACTGCCCGCGGCATTGCCTGAAGCATCGCCACCGGTTATCGGCTTGACCTCTATCGCCCCCGGGGAGGTAATCGGCTTCGCGACAGCCACTGGCGCACCGCCTTCCGCAGGCGTCACTTTCAGCGTCTGGCCAATCTTGATCAAACTCGGGTTGTCGAGATTATTCCAGGCCGCGATATCCTTGTAATCCTGCCCGTGGTCCAACGCGATGCTATACAGCGTGTCGCCTTTTTTAACGATGTACATGCCTGCCGTTGCAGGCGCGGCTGGCGCCGTTGCGGGCACGGTGTTACTGCTGCGTTCGACGACGGGTGCGGGCGGATTATTGGCGCAAGCAGCCAAAGCCAGCGATAAAACGGCCAAACCTTTCCGTGCGATGTTCATTCCACCCCCGTCAGTAAAGGCACAAAGCGCACCGCATCAAACCGTGTTTCGACAAAGCCGGTTGCGGTACGCTCGATCAGGCAGAGCACCTGTTCCGCGCCGCCCAGCGGCATGGCCAAACGTCCGCCCGGCGCGAGTTGCGCAAGCAATGCCTGGGGCACGGCTGTGGCCGCCGCCGCGAGGATGATGGTGTCGAATGGCGCGGCTTCCGGCAGACCCAGGTTGCCATCGGCATGCTTCAAGCGGATGCGGGTGAGCTTGAGTTGCTTGAGTTTTTCACGCGCCCGCGCGAGCAGCGGTTCAATCCGTTCAACAGCAAACACGTGCTTCGACAAAACGCCCAGCACCGCCGCCTGATAGCCGCAGCCGGCGCCGATTTCCAGCGTCTTGCCCAGCTCGCGCCCGGTGATCAGCAGCTCGATCATGCGCGCCACCACATAAGGCTGCGAAATGGTTTGCGCAAAGCCGAGCGGCAACGCGGTGTCTTCATAGGCGCGGCTGGCCAGCGCGGGTTCGACAAACAGATGGCGCGGAATCAGCCCCATCGCCTGCAACACGCGCGGATCGCTCACCCCCTGCTCGCGCAAACGCGCTACCATGCGCGTCCGCGTGCGCTGCGAAGTCATGCCGATACCGGCCAAAGTGTTCATGTCAGGCACTGCGTTGTTCATTGATCGGCGCTACCCAGTGACGCACATCGGCCAACTGGCCGGCATGCGTTAAATCGATTTGCAATGGCGTCACCGAGACCCAGCCATGCTGGACGGCGTAGAAATCCGTGCCTTCGCCAGCATCCGCCGCCGGGCCGGCAGCGCCGATCCAGTACAAAGTGTCGCCGCGGGGGGAAACCGATTTCACCGCCGGTTCCGCCTTGTGGCGACGGCCGAGGCGGGTCACCTGGATGCCGCGCAATTGTTCATAAGGCACATCCGGCACATTCACATTGATCAGTATCGGTACAGAAAAGGGCTGCGCGCTGAAGCGTTGCACCAATTCGCGGGCCACGCGTCCGGCGGTATCAAAATGCTCGCCCGCAAAGCTGGCCAGCGAGATGGCGATGGATGGCACACCAAGCAGATAACCTTCCGTCGCCGCCGCGACGGTGCCCGAGTAAATCGTGTCGTCGCCCATGTTCGCGCCGGAATTGATGCCCGAGACCACCATGTTCGGCTGCTCGGCAAACACGCCGGTCACCGCCAGATGCACACAGTCGGACGGCGTGCCATTCACATACTGAAACCCGTTGCCCGCCGTGCGCAGATGCAGCGGGCGGTCCAGCGTCAGCGAATTGCTCGCGCCACTGCGGTTGCTCTCCGGCGCGACGACGCTGAGTTCGCCAAGATCGGCCAGGCTGGCAGCCAGTTGGGCGAGTCCCGGCGCGAGATAGCCGTCGTCATTGCTAAGCAGAATACGCATGGGGTAAAAACCGTGTTGGACATCAAGCAAACATCAAGCGGAAACGGTTTTCATTTTAGCCCATCGCATGCCGCCGCCAATGAACAAAACAAGGATAGGATTGCGCACAATGAAAATGATTCTGCACGCAACAGCCAACGACATCCCAGCCGCGGACTGGGCAGCTCTCGACCACCACGGCGACCCGTTCGCCAGCCGCGCATTTCTCGGCACGGCCGAAAAAGTCGGCGCTGCCGATACGGCGCTGGGCTGGCAGGCGCAGCATCTGGCGCTATATGACGGTGATGGCTTGCTGGCAGGGTTGTTACCCATGTATCTGCGCACGCATTCGTTCGGCGATTTCTCGCGTGACTGGAACTGGCCATCCGCCTGGGCGCGCGCCGGGCTGGCTTACTACCCCAAGCTGGTCAGCGGCATTCCCTTCACGCCCTCGCCCGGCCCGCGCCTGCTGGTGCGCCAGGGCAGCGAACGCGCGCCCATGGTCAGCGCACTGATTGACGCCGCGATCCAGGTCGCCAGCGCACAGCAAGTCTCATCCTGGCAATGCCTGTTCGTCGAAGAAGCCGACTGCGCAGCACTCACCAACGCCGGGCTGCTGATGCGGCGCGGCGTGCAGTTTCACTGGCGCAATCGCGGCTATGCCGACTTCGATCATTTCCTCACCGGCTTCACCGCCGACAAGCGCAAGAAGCTCAAGCGCGAGCGCCGCGCCGTGCGTGAATCCGGCTTGCGCCTGGAAGTCCGCCACGGTGATGAAATCGACGCCGCCACGTGGCGCATCATCCACCGCCAGTACCGCGACACCTTCGCCCGCTATGGCAACCATCCGGCATTTCCGCTGGAATTCTTCGTCGAAGCCGGTGCGCAACTTGGCCGCCAGTTGCTCGTCTTCCTCGCCTTTGACGGCGAACGGCCCGTCGCCTCGGCCATCTGCTACCGTGACGCCACCACGCTGTATGGCCGCCACTGGGGCGCCGAAGTCGACGTGCCCGGCCTGCATTTCGAGCTGTGCTACTACCAGGGCATCGAATATTGCATCCAGCATGGCCTGCTGCATTTCGAGCCTGGCGCGCAAGGCGAACACAAGCTTGCGCGCGGCTTCGAGCCGGTGCCAACCTGGTCAGCCTTCTGGATTGACGATGCCGAAATGCGCAGCGCAGTCGCCGATTTCATCGCCCGCGAAGATGTGGCGATGGAAGATTACACGGCGGAGACTGCCAGCCACTTGCCGTTCAAGCATATGGCAGCGCCTTGAAACCGCCCATCAATAATCATTGAATGCAGCCCGATAATAATCGCCCTGCCGTTGCCGTGTCGCCAGCGCCGACTTTTGCGGATGCCTTACCTTAAACTCAATCTCCAAACCTCGCCGCCAGCCCGTCGAGCGTGATGTTCTCCGCAATCTCATCATGCGGAATCAACACGTAGCGCCACAATTTACCGCCATAACTCGCCGCATGGTCTGAGGCATTTGCGCACCATTTGACGGCGGCCTCCTTCTTGGCCACGACAATCGGGTCATCAAGTTCCATGCGTTTTTTTGGCTCCAGCATGAAAATCGTGTCACCGGTTTCGGCAACGAAGTCAGGCTGGTATTCCAGATGATCCGCGCCATTCCGGTAATAAATCTGGAACTGGCCCCTGGCGGGCTTGAACCACTTGAGCGCATCGCGTTCCAGAATCACCGCCAGCTTGCGCTCCGAGTCCGAATCGAACTTCTGCACCGGATAAAGACAACGCTGAAAACCGCCGAACAGGTACTTGGCCATGTTGCTCTTGTCGGCCGGTTCCACCCGGTAGTTGGCAGGCGGTTCCTGCGCGGAATAAGTGTAGGCGCTCTGCTTCAGTTCGGTAAAGCCCTTGCTGACCTTGGTCTCGTAGCCGGCGACATCCACCCAGTAATGGGACTGCATCTGGGCGTGGATGAAGCGTGCGATGTCGCGCTGGTAGCAACGCAGCACCTTGCGAATGTCCTCGTCGGACAGATAGCTCTTGAAATGCCGCACGGTCTGAGTGGCCAGGTCGTAGAGCAGATCGGCGTGCTCGTCGTAGGAAACATCGTCGAAATCCACCAAGCCGCTGACCACATAGTCTTCCAGCCGCGCTTCGTCGATGCCGCCACGGCCTACCGACACCACTTCCAGTTGATGGGTGCGCAAGTGCTGAATCCAGAGTTCGTCGGACACCGCCGGATATTTCATCGCGGACAGGTCGAGCGTGAAAGGCTTGAACCCTGATTTCACTTCACCCTTGGGCACCACCAGGATGCGCGGGATGTCGATAGTCTGTTGCGTCACCAACTCAACCGTTTTTGCCACCACGGCCGCAAAGTCCGGCTTCTCCGTCACCCCGTCCAGTTCCAGTTGGGTCGGCTGATGTTGCTCCTCAACCGCCTTGACGATGGCGGCCTGGATTTCCGGTTTCTTCAGGTATTCGATGGTGGGCAGTGTCTGCGGCTGGTTCTCCAGCGTACGGATGACCGCATACGTAATCTGCGCGACTTTCTGCTCTTCCGGCTTGGTGAAGACAGGCGCCTGATCCTGCCCGGCCACCGTCGTGCTGCTCGTCGCGTGGGCAGGCGTCAAACCCAGCTTGGTCGCCAGTTGCGATTGCGACACCACGGTGGTCGTCTTCTGCCCAAGATCATCCGCATCCAGCACCACCGCCTGCAAGTGGATCGCCGAATCCGGCTTGTTGGCCTCGGCGATGATCTCCTGGAACTTGTCATGGGCGACGATGTTCAGCCGATCCACGGCCGTCACGCCGGTGCGCTTGCCGTAGGGCAGGCGCAGGCCGCGCCCGATGGATTGCTCAATGAGGATGCGGGCATTGGCCGCCCGCAGCGGCACGATGGTGTAGAGGTTGGTGACGTCCCAGCCTTCCTTGAGCATGTTGACGTGAATCACGATCTCCGTCGGCTCATCGGTGTGCTCCACCTTGAGCAGGCGGCCGATCATCTCCTCTTCTTCCGCGCCGGTCTTGCTCGAATCCACCTGGATGACCTTGTCGCGATAGCGCCCATCGAAGAAGTTGTCGGACTTGATCAGCTCGGACAGTTGCCCGGCATGGGTGGTATCGCGGGCAATCACCAGCAGGAACGGTTTGACAATCGGATTGTCGCTCTCGCGGGCGTAGGTCTCCAGTTCCACCTTCACGCTTTCATGCAGGCGCACGCCGTCTTCCAGTTTCAGGCGTTCGATCTCCTCAGCCGACATGCCCGCCGGGTTGAAGTTCTTGCGCGTGACCACCGCCGGCTCCTTGACGAAACCGTCGGCCATGGCGCGGCCCAGCGGGTAGTCGACGATCACGTTCTTGAACGCCACCGCACCGCGCGCAGTCTCCACAAACGGCGTGGCCGTCAGCTCCAGCCCCAGGATCGGCTTCAGCTCGTTGATGGCGCGAATGCCGGCGCTGGCGCGGTAGCGATGCGATTCGTCCATCAACATCACCAGGTCCGGCAACCCGGCCAGATAGTCGAAGTAACTTTCGCCGATGTATTCCGACAACCGCTTGATGCGCGGGCTGCGGCCCCCTCGCACCTCGGAATTGATCTTGGAAATGTTGAAGATGTTGATCCGCACGCCGCCGAAGAGCGTGCCGCTACGCGGATCATGCTGGTCGTAGTTGTCGCCGGTGATGATCGAGGGCGCGTCGATGGCGAATTCCGCGATGCCCCGGAAAACATACTTGGGATGATTGCGGTCGCTGAAATCGGCGATCAGCTTGTTGTAGATGGTCAGGTTCGGCGCCAGCACGAAGAAGTTGCCGATGCCGTGCGCCAGGTGCAGATAGCTGATGAAAGCGCCCATCAGCCGCGTCTTGCCCACGCCGGTGGCCAGCGCGAAGCAGAGCGAGGGAAAGTCGCGCTCGAAATCCGTGACCGAGGGGAACTCGCTGCGGATCGCCGCAAGCTGCGCCGCGACATCGGCCCCCTTGCCCGGCGGCGCAATCTCCGTAATGCGGTCGAGGATCTCCAGCGACCGGCGCTGCGGAGAGCGCAGGCTCAGGCGGCCGGCAATGGCGTTGACGTGGCGGTTCATCTTTCAGTACCCCGGCCTTTCAAGAGCTATATATACTTCGTCCATGGGCTTAAAACTGACCTCGGCCAACCCGTATTTGCGCGACCCGAAAGTGCGCGAACGCACGGTGGTCGCTTCCGTCTCCACTTCGTCGGCCATCGAGGGCATACGCGCGCCCTTCAAACAAGCATCGAGCGCCAGCGGCAGCCCGCGCGTGCCCAAAGGCCGCGCCATCACGAAGAAGTCCTAGCCAGCGAGCGCAGGGTCCGCGCGATCACGCCGCGGAAAACCTCTGTCATCGGCGCGTAGTCACGACCCAAAGCCGCATGCACCGCCGCGATGTACTGCCGCTTTTTTTCGCCGCGTATGCCGCCGAAGTTCAAGGCCGGCAATCCGGCCTGCAGACCCATCAGCATCGCCAGCAGACGCGCACAGCGCCCGTTTCCTTCGCGAAACGGGTGAATCAGGATCAGTTCCGCATGCACCACTGCCAACGCCTGCGCTTGCTGGTCAATCGTCTCGAAGCGGCATGGCGTGTACTCATGCAAGGGGCCGCGTTCGAGTTCCTGCATCAGCCCCGGCACCTGGTTGGCCGCCGCGAACATGAAATCCCCCTTCCCGATATTGACGTGACGGAACTCGCCTGCCCAAACATAGATTTCGCCTAGCCATAGCCGGTGCATGCGCTGGATGTCACCCACGGAAAAGCGTTGCTCCAGTTGCGTCTCGTCGATCATGCGCTGCGTGGTTGCGAGCAAGGAATCGGATTCACGACACGCCATTTCGCGCGCCGACATGATCCCCAGTCGGTTGCGCAACACCCGGCCCCGCGAACCCGGCTCGAATTCCGCCTCCGGTCCATGAGCACTGTAGCGATCAGACACGCTCAACCCGCCTTTCCGATTCTTGTGC
>JBAQUE010000032.1:0-8060 GCA_049297315.1 Rugosibacter sp. | reverse complement strand
CCTGAAGGCTTTTGAAGCGCATGCGGTCAGGCATTTCGGCCAGGAAGACGAATGGATGACCAAGACCGAATTCCCCGCAGGGGATTGTCATATCGATGAACATGGCAAAGTGCTTGAGTCCGTGCGCCATGTGCTGGGGTTGCCGATAGAACAGATGGTTCCCGTCAGCCAAGGCCTGATCAGCGCGCTGGAGCACTGGTTCCCCGGCCATGCCGACTATCTGGATTCCGCCCTGGCGAAATGGATGGTCAAGCAGAGTTTTGGCGGCGCCAGGGTTGCGCCGGTAGTGCTCAGGCGCAATCCGAAATTCAGCGAAACGGAATTCGTTCCCCAGGATAAGGCGGAGGCGACTTAACCGCCAGCAGTGCGCGGCTTGCATGGGGCAAGCCGCCAATTTTCCCGGGACGGCATCCCCGATGCAACTTGATGCCGGGGATCACGGGTAGCGCCATCTATGAAAAATACCAGACCCATGCGGCAGCGCCGCCAGTTCGTGCAAGGCCTCGCGGCGACTGGCCTGTTGCTGGGTTTGCCAGGCAGCCATTCAGCACAGGCCCGGCCTGATAATGTCGTACCTGCGGCGCCCGTATTGTCCGGAAAAACATTCGACCTCGTCGTGGCCGAAACGCCGGTCGACTTCACCGGCAAAACACGGCTGGCGACCACCATCAACGGCGTCTTGCCAGCGCCGACTTTACGCTGGCGCGAGGGCGACACGGTCACCATACGCGTCACCAATCGCCTGCGCGAAACGACCTCGATCCACTGGCATGGCATTCTCTTGCCGACCCCCATGGACGGCGTGCCCGGCCTCAGCTTTGCCGGCATCGCGCCGGGCGAGACCTTTACCTACCAATTCACCCTCAAGCAAAGCGGCACGTACTGGTATCACTCGCATTCCGGCATGCAGGAACAAACCGGGATGTATGGCGCGATCATCATCGAACCCGCCACCGGGGAATCCATCAAGGCAGAACGCGAGCATGTCGTGCTGCTCTCCGACTGGACGGATGAAAACCCGATGCGCGTGCTGGGCAAACTGAAGGCGCAAAGCGATTACTACAACCTGAACCGCCCGACGCTGCTCGATTTCCTGCGCGATGCCTCGCGTGATGGCTTTGCGGCGGCATTCGACAAACGCCAGATGTGGAACGAGATGCGCATGAACCCGACCGACCTGGCCGATGTCTCCGCGCAAACGATGACTTATCTGCTCAATGGCCAGCCGGCCGCGGCCAACTGGAGCGGCCTGTTCAATGCGGGCGAGACGGTGCGCCTGCGCTTCATCAATGGGGCGGGCAACACTTTTTATGACGTGCGAATTCCGGGGCTGAAGCTGACCGTGGTGCAAACCGATGGGCAGGATGTGCACCCCGTGACAGTGGACGAATTCCGTTTTGGCCCCGGCGAAACTTATGATGTGCTGGTGCAGCCCGCCGCCGGCGCGCATACGATTTTTGCGCAAACCATCGACCGTAGCGGTTTTGCGCGCGGCACGCTGACCAGCGATGCCGCGCTGACCGCCGCCGTGCCTGCGCTGGATGCGCCGGTATGGCTGTCGATGGCCGACATGATGGGCGGCATGGATCACGGCGGCAGTGACAGCAGCGATAGCGATGACATGGCAGGCATGGAGGGCATGGAAGGCATGGATCATGGCCAGCACGCCATGCCCGCCGCCGCGCCGATACGCCATGCCCCGGCGGAATACGGCCCGGGCACCGACATGCGCGTGGACATGCCGCGCACGACGATTGATGACCCCGGCGTTGGCCTGCGCGATAACGGCCGCCGTGTGCTGACCTACGCCGACCTGGCCACGCTCGGCGGATCAATGGATATGCGCCCACCCGAACGTGAAATCGAAGTGCATCTGACCGGCAACATGGAACGCTACACCTGGTCGATTGATGGCGTTGAATATGCCGCGGCCAGCCCGATCCGCTTCAAGCATGGCGAGCGCGTGCGCGTGATTTACCACAACGACACGATGATGACCCATCCGATGCATCTGCATGGCCTGTGGAGCGAACTGGAAAGCGAGCCGGGCAAGTTCCAGGTCAGGAAGCACACCATCAGCGTGCAACCCGCGCAGCGCGTGAGCTTTCTGGTGACGGCCGACGCGCTGGGCCGCTGGGCCTGGCATTGCCACCTGATGTTCCATATGGATTCCGGCATGTTCCGCGAAGCGCTGGTGGCCTGAATGCGCCACGTCAAAATACTGATGGTGCTGATGCCATTGTGGATGGCAGCGCTGACGTCATGGGCGCAGAGCAACCCTGCCGATGCGCACGCCGCGCATGGGAGTGCACCTGAACCTGCGCTGACGCTTGAGCCTGCACCAGATCAAACACAACCACCGCCCAGCGACCATGCGCATCAACCGGCCTTCGGTGCGCTGCGCTTTGAGCGTTTCGAACGCGCCTACAGTTCAGACGCCAACGCCACGCTATACGACCTGTATGGCTGGTATGGCGGCGCCTATGACCGCGCCGTGGTCAAGGCCGAGGGCGAAGTCGCGCAGGGCAAGCTGCACGAGGCGCGCAGCGAACTGCTCTGGTCGCATGCGCTTGCCCCGTTCTGGGACAGCCAGCTCGGCCTGCGCCATGACGCGGGGAACGGGCCGAACCGCGCCTGGCTCGCCTTCGGCATCGAAGGCCTCGCACCCTACTGGTTCGATGTCGAAGCGACGGCCTATCTCGGCACGTCCGAGCGCACGGCGTTGCGGCTGGCGGCGAGCTATGAATTGCTCATCACCCAGCGCCTGATTCTGCAGCCGCGTGTCGAGGCCAATGTTTACGGCAAGCGCGATGACGAACTCATGCGTGGCACGGGGCTGTCCGATGTTGTTGCCGGCCTGCGCCTGCGCTATGAATTCAGCCGCCAGTTCGCGCCCTATCTCGGCGTTGAACGCAGCGGAAAAACCGGCAACAGCGCCGACCTGGCGCGTGCGGCAGGCGAGAAACCGATGGAAACGCGCTGGGTCGCCGGTGTGAGATTCTGGTTTTGAGCGACGCACCCGGCGCAGGGTGCGGCATGGCGTGATGGGGTATTTCGACTACCGTTCGCGCAAGCCATTTCAACTTGCGCTGCTGCTTTCGCTCCTGGTGCATGCCGCTGTGCTTTTGCTGAAGATTGCCGCACCCGGCGTGTCCGACTGGATAACGCAATCCGGGGAAAAGAAAACCGCACAGTCACGGCTGGATATTTCGCTGGCGCCACCTAAAAAGACGGTGCCGCAAGTGATGCAACCGCGCCCTGCCGAGACGCCGAAAACACCGAAAAACGCCGCCAGAAAACCACGCGAAATTCTCGCCCTGCCCAAGAGCTTGACCTCACCCCGGACATGGACGCGCGCCCAGCGCGACGAGATGGACAACTTCCTCAACGAACTCAAACCCGCTGCGCCACCGCCACCCAAAACCAGCGCTGACATGGCGCAACAGGCGCTCGCCATGGCCCGGCAAATCGGCAGGCAGCCGCAGACAAATGATGAGGAATCCGCCGAACAAGCCACCAGCAGCAAAGCCGTCGAACCCTTCAGCCTGCAAATGTATTTCGACGCCTTCATCCGCAAGCTGAACCAGAGCGCCGCATTCATCAAGGATGACCCGAGCAGCCGCGGCATACACAAGGCGCTGGTGAAAATCACCCTCAACCCGAATGGCACGCTGAAAAGCTATCGCATACTGCGCGTCGGCGACCAGCAGAAGCAGATCGCCTACATCAAACGCGTGATCGACCTGGCCTCGCCGTTTTCGCCATTCCCCTCAGACATCCGCGACGCGATGAACGCCTTCTCCATCTTTATCTGCATCTACCCCGCCCGCGAAGGCGAAGGCGGCGGCAGCTTCCTGCGCAGTTCCGGCGGTGCGGAGTGCAATGATTAATCATCGCAAGGCGGCAGGTCGTTGCAGTAAAAAGTTCCCGCCAGCGGCCCGAAGGCATGCGCAGCAGGGCAGAGCGGCCGTGGAGAGGTGAAATGATCGCCTGAAAATACCTGGCACGCCGTATCATCAGCGCCGACTTTTTTAGCCGCCCAAATTCACAACTTCAAAAACGAAAAGCGCGGCCAGCGGCGCACTTGGGAAGAAGAAATTCCGGCTGAAATCGGGGTTTTCTACAGCTTCAACGCAGAAGTGAGGAGCGAGCGGCCTTATCGCGAAGTGCCTCTCGACTGCCGGGTTGGGTTTCTTCACTTCACTTTGCTCAGTCGTTCCGCCATCCGTGTTTGCCAGCCGGCTCCCGTAGCCTTCCATTTTTCGATGACATCTGCTGGCAAACGAAGTGAGATCAACTTACGCGGATTTGGCGACACAGGTCTTCCGCCCTTGCTGATCTTGGCACGAACCAACATATCGTCAGTAAGCTCTGGAAGCTCCTCATATTCTTCTGGTCGCACCGCATGAGCGTCGACGCGAGCGAGGTCAGACTTCAAGGAGTGGCGCGAGGCGAGTTTGTTCGCGTTCATTTGCTTTCCTCATGCTGAATATGTGGCGATCCGCGCCACGCGGTGTGTAACCCACGACAAACTATCCGACCTTCCAACAAACCATAGCAAATGACTCGTTTTTCACCATAGTTTTTCCGTGTGTCCTAATCTCCACTGTGATACCCGCAAAGACGAGCGAAGTGTCGGTGAAATCCAATCCGCGCTCTGTCAGTGTCTTCTCGCGCTTGATCGGATCGAACGTAATTCGCATAGGGTTATTGTATCTACAAAAACCATGAAATACAAATTGCGTTCATTCGATGCAGCAGGTCGCTGTTGAAACCCAACGTGGAGGTGAGCGGTGCTGCGCGGCTTTATCGCGCATGACGGGTTAGCTTTTGAACTTCGTGAAGCATGTGCCTCCATTTACTGCCTTTAGCACCTTACAACTGAGAATGCGGGTTGACCCTGTCGCGTCGTTGTTGACTTGAATGACAAACGAGGTACCTCCAGTACACGCGGCATTCCAAAATGCGTTGCCCTTCTTATCACTGCCTTGATAGAACGTCTTTGTGACACTCGAACACTGTTCGCCACTCTTAACGAGAAACATAGCAAGCACTGACTGGCGCTGTTGCTCCGACATTGATGACAGTTGGTCATGTGCAGGATTGGCATGTGCGGCTAAGGCCAGAAAAAGGGCAATGGTGGCGGTAACAGATATGACGATGTGTGGACGCTGCATGATTCCTCCCTAGAAAAAGCTAATGTGGAGGTCACCGGCGCTGCGCGGCTTTATCGCGCAGCGTCCGGTGTACCGGTTATGCCGCTGGTGCAACACCGGCACCTTCCTTCGGTATCTTCTTGCCCAGCAGAGAGATAGCCTCGGCAAGACCTCTTCCGAACCCACACCGGGACAATTGCAAAACCTCGTTTAGCCCTGACTGGCTGGATAGCGTGATTTCCTCGTAGCGGCAGACCGGGAGTTCTTTGTTGTCCTTAAATCTCTTATCGGGGCCACCAGACTTGTTGACATATTTCCAAGTTCGATCAACTACTTCTGCATCTTGGGGAACGGAGTCGCTTTCGATGAATCGAGTTGCGCCTACGTCAATGCGCAACTCCTGATAGCCAACGGCGCCCACGCCGTTTTGATCGTAAACAAGAACTCGATCCGGGAAGAAGTGCAGCGTTTGACGACCAATGCCAACCGCAACGGTTTCGATGTTCGTCTTGACGTAGGGTGGTTCGTCTTTGCGAATAGACGTGTTCTTACGGCGGACAAGATCACTTGCTCCGGCATGATATTTCTGGTCATGAACTTTGCCCGATGCTTCAATATGCCATGCTGCTGCGCAGCTTGCGAGCTGACTAGCCGCAGTGTGAAGTTGAGCGTAGGCGGCTTCCATATCGGAATCAAAGTCATAGAACAGGACAACGGTTTTTTCCAAAGCGTCCCGAGTATGAGCGGCGTATGTTCCGGCAGCGCCCGCCAATACGAATAAGGCCAACAACCAAGCGGGCCAATTTGACGAGACGCCAACACCAAGAACCACGACCGAAGCAATTGCCGCTATGGGCCACAAACGCGACTTGGCCCGCTTTCGATTCAGTTCGTCTAGCAACTCACGGGAAGAGGAATCGACGATTGTTGAAACGTCGGCTGATTCGATTTCTTCAAGCGGTGCGTGAGTTCCCGATGATATTTCAGGAGCAATTGGCGCGGAAGGCTGGGCTGGCGAGTTACGGGGGGAGGCTGATGACGGGAGCGTGGCGCGGTAATACAGGCCGCCTCGGCCCATGTGAACGTAGTTACCTCGTGGGCCGACGCCGAAGCGAAGTCCGGTCACACCTGCGGAAACTCCAATCCCGGACTTCGATAGATTGAATCGCAACGGGCCAACACTAATGCTTTTTCTCAGATAGAAACCCATCGGCTACATCTCCAAAGCGGTCAGAATGTAAGCAACCTAACGTAAAGTGGTCACACAAGTCGGTGTACATTCTGGCGCTGTTAGGCGTCTAATTCGACTCATGATTATTTATCAATTTGATTCAATTAGATATTACTTGATTTTATTTACGATATGCCGACTTCGGATACCCCTGTAACCGGCTCGCCGCCAAAACTGTTTGATCAAGTGCGCGACACGCTGCGGGTAAAACATGACAGCATCCGCACCGAGCAGTCTTATGTTGATTGGATTAAACGATACATCCTTTTTCATGACCAGCGCCGTCATCATCTCGATGAAAAGCTGTTGCAACGGGCGATGAAAAAAGCGGTGGCTGTCGCGCGGCTGACCAAGCCGGCCATGCCGTACACGCTGCGCCATTCGTTCGCGACGCATCTTTTGGAAGGCGGCTATGACATCCGCACGGCGCAGGAATTGCTCGGCCATTCCGATGTATCGACAACGATGATTTATACGCATGTGCTAAACAAAGGCGGGCGCGGGGTGACGAGCCCGCTGGATCGGCTGTGACGCAAAAAGTCGGTGATGGTGAGACGGCGTGGTATACGCCTTTGCTCAACCGTCGCATGCTGCTGTGCGTGTTCACTGGCTTTTCTTCCGGCTTGCCGCTGTATTTGCTGCTGAATTTGCTGCCGGCGTGGTTGCGTTCGGAGGGGGTGAATCTTAAAACGATAGGCTTGTTCGCCTTGATCCAGTTCCCCTATACGTGGAAGTTTTTGTGGGCGCCGTTGCTGGATCGCTATGCGCCCCCGCTGGGGCGGCGGCGCGGCTGGATGTTGATAACGCAAGTGGGTTTATTGTTTTCGATTGCGGCGCTGGGGTTTTTGTCGCCTGCTATAGCGCTTGATTCAATCGTCTGGCTGACTGTCGCCATCGCGCTGTTTTCAGCTACGCAGGATATTGCGCTGGACGCGTTTCGGCGCGAGGTTTTGCCGGAGGCGGAGCTGGGCTTGGGCAACTCGGTGCATGTGAATGCATATCGCATTGCCGGGCTGGTGCCGGGTTCGCTGTCGCTGATTCTGGCGGATCATCTGCCCTGGGCGCAGGTGTTCATGATCACGGCGTTGTTCATGCTGCCGGGCTTGCTGCTGGCATTGTTTGCGGCGGAACCATTGATTGCCAAAAGCGCGCCAAAAACCTTGCGCGAGGCGGTGGTGGAGCCGTTTCATGAGTTTATTCACCGCGCAGGCTGGCGCGAGGCGGTGTTGATTCTGGCGTTTATCTTTTTGTACAAACTGGGTGATTCGATGTGCACGGCGCTGGCGACGCCGTTTTATCTGGACATGGGTTTTGCCAAATCGCAGATCGGCGTGGTGGCGAAGAATGCAGGTTTGTGGCCGGCGGTGATTGGCGGTTTATTGGGCGGCTTGTGGATGGTGAAGATCGGCATCAACCGGGCGTTGTGGTTGTTTGGCGTGGTGCAGTTGTTGTCGATTTTCGGTTTTGCCTGGCTGGCCTGGCTGGGTCCGCGTGTGGTGGTGGGGGCGATGGAGCTTGCCCAGCTCGCGCTGGTGATCGGCTTTGAGGCGCTGGGCGTGGGGCTGGGCACGGCGGCGTTTGTGGCGTTTATTGCACGGGCGACGAACCCGTTGTACACCGCCACGCAGCTGGCTTTGTTCACCAGTCTGGCGGCTGTTCCGCGCACGTTTATC
>JBAQUE010000031.1:0-5865 GCA_049297315.1 Rugosibacter sp. | reverse complement strand
TCCTGGAACAGTTCCTGCCCGACACGCTGGCGGACTAAGGACTCACGCTCGGGAACCGACAAAGTTTTCACTTGTGACTGCCAGGTCTCAAGCAGCTGGTTTGGCAACGTACGCGAAAGTGCAAAAGCCCTGCCCAATATACGATCCAAATCCACGAGGTCGTGAGCGGTGACCCAGGCGTGACAACCGTCAATATTGACTGGGGCAGTAAACTCTGGGCAACGCAGTTCCACAGCAACATTCGGCATCGACAGTCCAACGACAGGCTGAGAGGTTGATGCATCTACCTCGATAACCCCCAACCAGATCCTCAGCGGAGATTGACTGCTCCGGAATGCCATCAGACTATTCGCAAGCCCACCAACGACATCGAAGCCCGAATCGATGGCCGCCTTTTCTAGCTGTGCCAGCGTAAGAAGCTTGAGTTCGGCAAGGAGTGGGAGCGTCATGACTTCACTGGCTTTTTCTTCAACCCTGCAGGCTTGGTCTTTCCGTATTTCCAGCAAATGCGCAGCGGTCACCTTGCGAATCGGGAGCCTGCCGATTTTCGGGAAGGCATTGCTCTCCAGGCAGATGGTTGCCTGCTTGAGGTAGTAGGGCGACCACTTGACCGATTTGCGATCCAGCCATTCACGGGCGACAGCCTCGAACGTATTGGATCGTTCGTGGATCTGCCGGATCCGTTCCGTCTTTTTCTCTTGGGTGGGGTTAATACCCTGTTTGACCAGCTTGCGAACACGCTCGCGTTCCCGCCTGGCTTCGGTCAGAGACATTGCAGAATATTCACCGATGGTGTATCGGCCGTCTTTTTCTGGTGTCAGCCAGTAGCGATACCGCCAGTACTTTGCGCCGCTCGGGCGAACCTCAAGGTAGAGGCCGCTGCCATCCTGCAGTGAGTATGGCTTGGCTTCCGCTTTGGCAGTGCGAATCTTGGTGTCGGTGAGGGTTGGCATACCGGATAACAGCAATTGTTATCCGGCAGCTTATCCAGTTTTTTGCCGGCTGTCACCGAATGCGGGTGAAAGTCAGCGAAGGCAGTAATCTCTGTAGTTACAGGGCGATACTGTGTTTTTGAATGATCGCGAAAGTCGGCGAATGCTAATTGCAATTCTCTACACCGGCTGCTTTCAGGGATAATCGCGCAAAGGAGAAGCATAGTGATTCTGGTGACGGGTGGCGCCGGATTTATTGGGGCAAATTTCGTATTGGACTGGCTGGCGCAGGGCGATGAGCCGGTCATCAATCTGGACAAGCTGACCTACGCGGGCAATCTGGACAATCTTGTTTCGTTCACAGGCGATCCACGGCATGTGTTCGTGCAGGGCGACATTTGTGACCGCGCGCTGGTGGATCGCTTGCTGGCCGAGCACCGGCCGCGGGCAATCGTGCATTTCGCCGCCGAGTCGCATGTGGACCGATCGATCCACGCGCCGGGAGAATTCATCCGCACCAATATCGACGGCACTTTTACTTTGCTGGAAGCCGCGCGGGCGTATTGGGATGCGCTGGATGCGCCGGCGCGCGCGGGGTTCCGTTTCCTGCATGTATCCACCGACGAGGTATATGGCGCGCTGGGCGCGGAGGATGCGCCGTTTGCCGAGACGCATGCCTTCCAGCCGAACAGCCCGTATGCGGCGTCAAAGGCGGCGTCCGACCATCTGGTGCGCGCCTATCACCACACCTATGGCCTGCCGACGCTGACCGGCAACTGCTCGAACAACTACGGCCCGTTCCAGTTTCCCGAAAAGCTGATTCCGCTGGTCATCAACAATGCCTTGCAGGGCAAGCCGCTGCCGATCTACGGCGATGGCATGAATGTGCGCGATTGGCTGTATGTCGGCGACCACTGTGCGGCGTTGCGCCAGGTGCTGGCGCGCGGGCGGCCGGGCGAGACCTACAACATCGGCGGCTGGAACGAGATGCCGAACCTGGTGATCGTCAAAACCATCTGCGCCCTGCTCGATGAATTGCGCCCCGATGCGGCCGGCCCGCACGAGCGGCTGATTGCCTTCGTCAAGGACCGTCCCGGCCATGACCGGCGCTATGCGATTGATGCGCGCAAGATCGAGCGCGAGTTAGGCTGGCGGCCGGCGGAGACTTTTGCCAGCGGCATCCGCAAGACCGTGGCCTGGTATCTGGACCATGCGGATTGGGTGGCGCGCGTGATCCAGACACGGATTCAAACCAGTGGCGCTTACCGTGAATGGGTGGATCAGCACTATGGCTGCTGACATTCTGCTGTTCGGCCGCAATGGGCAGGTCGGCTGGGAGTTGCAGCGCTCGCTGGCGCCACTGGGCAAGGTGCTGGCCCTGGCTTCTGCCGACTGCGATTTGTGCGATGCGGAGGCGGTTGCGCGTGCCATCCGCGAGGCTGCGCCGCGCATCATCGTGAATGCCGCGGCCT
Organism: Rugosibacter sp.; assembly: GCA_049297315.1. Lineage (GTDB taxonomy): Bacteria > Pseudomonadota > Gammaproteobacteria > Burkholderiales > Rhodocyclaceae > Rugosibacter. Next base: position 3,461 of record JBAQUE010000031.1, on the reverse strand, counting down.
ATACCGCGGTGGACAAGGCCGAGAGCGACGCCGCCCCGGCGATGCAAATCAATGCGCAAGCGCCCGCAGTGATGGCGGCCGAGGCGCGTCGCCTGGGTGCGCGGCTGGTACATTATTCGACCGATTACGTGTTCGACGGCCACAAGGCAACGCCGTATGTGGAAACCGATGCGCCCGCACCGCAGGGCGTGTATGGCCGCAGCAAGCATGCAGGCGAACTGGCCATCGCGGCGAGCGGCGCGGATGCGCTGATCCTGCGCACGAGCTGGGTGTTCGGCGCACATGGCGGCAACTTTGTCAAAACCATTTTGCGGCTGGCGCGTGAGAAAGATTCACTGCGCGTGGTGGATGACCAGATCGGCAGCCCGACCCCGGCGGCATTGGTTGCCGATGTGACGGCGCTGGCGCTGGCTCGCTTGCGGCAGGAAGATATGACCGGGGTTGCAACCGAGAGGGCGCAGGTATTTCCGCAGTTATTCCATCTGTGCGCTGCCAATCCCCTGAGCTGGTATCGGTTCGCCGTCGCCATCGTCGAGCAGGCGCATGCCATTGGCCTGGCGGGACTCAAGCTGTGGCCCGAGGCCATCGTGCCGATCAGCACGCAGGAATATCCATTGCCTGCGCCGCGTCCGGCCAATTCGCGGCTGGATTGCCGCAAGCTGGAACAACGCTTCGATCTGCATCTGCCTGGCTGGCAGCCTTATCTGGAGCGCATGCTGGCGGGCGGCTGACTCCACAAGCCAGCATGGCTTCTCTGTGAAGCGCTTTGCGCCGTCCCGCCAGCGCCGACTTTTCAATTCTGTGGCGAGGTCAAGCCGGCAGCAACGCCTCCGGTATACTTACCCCGGATTTTTAGCTAGGCTATTGAAAACACCGCGCCGTCAGCCCAGCGTTCGACAAGATGGCGGTGCATAGATCAGGAGGTCTCCATGGGTGAAAAAAAATGGGCGGAGGTGCGCCCGCCAGAAGATTATTTCCGCATCCTGAATCCGGATGGCAGCGTGCAGGGCAAGCTGCCTGTCGTCAGCAACCAGGAATTGCTGCGCTGGTATGAAGTGCTGGTTGAGACGCGCACTTTTGAAGCGATGGCGTCGCGCCTGCAGCGCCGTGGCGTGCTCAGCGTGGCGGCCAGTTCGCAAGGTGAAGAAGCCGTCGGCGTGGCCGCTGCTGCCGCATTGCAGGCAGGTGACTGGCTGTTTCCCGCGTATCGGCAATTGAGCGCGATGCTGTACTGGAACGTGCCGCTGGACCGTGTGATGGCCGGCCTGATGGGCAATGCGCCGGAGCATATCCGCGAGCACCTGCCGCTGCCAGCTGAAAAGGCCCCGGCGGTGAACATGCTGCCTTACCCGGTATTCCTGGGTGCCTATGTGCCGCTGGCCGTGGGTTCTGCGCTAGCTGACAGGCTCAACGGACGGCCGCATGTCAGCCTGTCATTTGTTGGCGAAGGCAGCACCAGCGAAGGCGATTTCCACGACGGGCTGAATTTTGCCGGCATCCTCAACACGCCTTGCGTGGTCATCGTGCAGAACAACCAGTGGAGCATCTCGGTGCCCGCCGCCCGCCAGACGGCGGCGAAGACGTTCGCGCAAAAGGCGGTGGCCTATGGTTTGCCGCATGATCGGGTGGATGGCAATGATGTGTTTGCGGTGTATGCCAAGGTGAAGCAGGCGGTTGACCGCGCGCGCGCCGGTGGCGGCGCGACGCTGATCGAGGCGGTGACTTACCGCATGCTGGACCATAACAGCGCGGATTTCGCCGCGGTGTATCGCACCGAGGATGAAGCCAATTACTGGAGGACGCTTGATCCGGTCGAGCGCTTTGAGAAATACCTGCTGGCGAATGGCATTCTCGATGCGGCCATCAAGGCGCGCATCGAAGCGGAAATGGAACCGCGCCTGCGTGAGCAGATCGACCGTGGCCGCGCCGTGCCGCCAACACCGGCGGATAGCATGTTCCTCAGCCACTTGCATGGCGAACCGGGCTGGAGCGAGCGCCACCAGCGTGCCGAACTGGCGTGCGAACTGGCGGGGGGCAACCCGTTCATGGATTTCACCGGGGAGGGGCTGCAATGAACAGCGTGAGCGACATACCGGCTGGCGGGGCGACAACAGCCAGCGAAGAAATGAACCTGGTGACGGCAGTCAACCACACCCTGCGCCACGAGATGCAGCGTGATCCGCGTGTGCGTGTGCTGGGTTATGACATCGGCCCGATCGGCGGCGTGTTCCGCGCCACCGAAGGCTTGTATGACGAATTCGGCCCCGACCGCGTGATCGATACGCCGCTGTCGGAAAACGGCTTGATGGGCGTGGCTGTCGGCATGGCCATGCGCGGCGAGCGGCCGGTGATCGAAATGCAGTTCCTCGGCTTCATGTACAACGCCTGGGGGCAGTTCATCTACAACCTGGCCAACCTGCACCAGAAAACCGGCGGCCTGCTGAATGTGCCGGTGACCATCCGCGCGACGTTTGGCGGCGGCATCAAGCCCTTGCCTTTCCATTCGGAATCCACCGAGGCGTATCTGATGCACACGCCGGGCATCCGCGTGGTCTGCCCGAGCACGCCGGCGCAGGCCAAGGGCCTGTTGCTGTCGGCCATCCGCAGCGATGATCCGGTGATTTTTCTGGAGCACACCAAGATGTACCGCGCCTTCCGCGAGCCGGTGCCCCTGGGGGATTACACCCTGCCGCTGGACAAGTGCCGCCTGGTGCAGGAAGGCAGTGACCTGACGGTGATCGCCTGGGGCAACATGCTGCACCATTCGGTCGAGGCAGCGGCGGAAGTGTCGGCCAAGATGAATGCGAGCATCGAGATCATCGACATGTGCAGCCTGGCGCCGCTGGATGTCGAGCCGGTGCTGGCCTCGGTGAAAAAAACCGGGCGCTGCGTGATCGTGCATGAAGCGCGGCGCACCGCAGGGCCGGGCGCGGAAATCTCCGCGCTGATCAACGAATATGCGCTGGAGTGGCTGAAGGCGCCGGTCAAGCGGGTCACCGCGTTCGATGTGTTCTTCCCGGAAAATCAGTTGGAAGACGCCTATCTGCCAGGCATGCAGCGCATCAAGGCGGGCATCGAAGCGGTGTTGAATTATCAATTTTGACGCAGCAGTTTCAAGCGGAGAACGACCATGACTTATGAATTTTGCCTGCCCGATGTCGGTGAAGGCATCACCGAATCCGATCTGCTCAAGTGGCATGTCAAGCCAGGCGACGTCGTGCGTGAAGACGACGTGCTATGTGAAATCGAAACCGACAAGGCGGTGGTGGAAATTCCGATACCGTGCAGCGGCACGGTGCAAAGCTTGCAAGTGGCAGAAGGCGCGACAGTGAAAGTGGGTAGCGTGATTGCGGTGTTTGATACGGCGGCCGCAGCCAACGCCGCGAAGGGCGCGACCGAGGCGGTGGCCAAGGCGGCTGCATCTGCCGCTGTTGTTGCGCCTGCCGCCGTCCCGCCAGCGC
>JBAQUE010000030.1:0-10504 GCA_049297315.1 Rugosibacter sp. | reverse complement strand
TCTTTTTCCGTGTAATTACATTTGAAGGAAATCCGCCATGAGCGTCACATTGACTGAAAGCGCCGCTAAGCGCGTGCAGACTTTTCTTGCCAAGCGGGGTGGCATTGGCTTGCGTGTCGCCGTCAAGACCAGTGGTTGCTCCGGCATGGCCTATGCACTTGAATTTGCCGATGCCGTCGACAAGGATGATCTGCATTTTGAAAGTCATGGGGTTACTTTGCTGATTGATCCGAAAAGCCTGCCTTACATCAATGGCACCGAATTGGACTTTGTTCGGGAAGGACTCAACGAAGGATTTAAATTCAACAATCCGAACGTCAAGAACGAGTGTGGTTGTGGCGAGAGCTTCGCTGTCTGAATCATGGCCCTGTTACAGATCGCTGAACCAGGATTGAGCGCTGCGCCTCACCAGCATCGGCTGGCAGTGGGCATTGATCTGGGTACGACCAACTCGCTGGTGGCCAGTGTATTCAGTGGCGAAACGGCAGTAATACGAGACCATGCCGGGAACGCATTGCTGCCATCCGTCGTGCGCTACTTGGATACAGAAACAGAGGCCATAGTTGGCGATGCGGCCAAAGTCTGCCAAAGCGATGACCCCCACAACACGCTATCGTCGATCAAGCGCCTGATGGGGCGAGACCTGCGCGATGTCAGCAACATCAGTGACATGCCCTATGCCTTTGTCGATGCGCCAGGCATGGTGAGCATCAAGACTCGTGCCGGCATAAAAAGTCCAGTGGAGGTTTCTGCCGAGATTCTGCGCACCCTGCGCCTGCGTGCTGAAGCCGCTCTCGGCGGTACTCTGACAGGCGCCGTAATAACCGTACCTGCCTATTTCGACGATGCCCAGCGACAGGCCACCAAGGATGCCGCGCAGCTTGCTGGACTCACTGTGTTACGCCTGTTGAACGAACCCACCGCAGCCGCCGTGGCGTATGGTCTGGACAATGCTTCCGAAGGCATCTTTGCGGTCTTTGATCTGGGTGGGGGCACTTTCGACATATCCATCCTCAAACTGTCGCGTGGCGTGTTCGAAGTGTTGGCGACCAACGGTGATGCGGCGCTTGGCGGCGACGACTTTGACCAACGCATCTATGAGTGGATACTGGCTGCCACCAGTCTTGCCACGCCAAGTCCGCAAGATGCACGGCGGCTCCTGACCCTTGCGCGCAGCGCCAAGGAAGCGCTCAGTACCACAACCACAACACCTATCACGGCTACGCTCAGCGACCAGCAATCAATCTGTCTGATCCTGTCGCGGGAAAAATTCAACGAACTGTGCGCTGATTTGGTCGCACGCACGCTCAAGCCAACGCGCAAAGCTTTGCGCGATGCCGGCCTGACTGCAGACGATATCAAGGGGGTTGTGCTGGTGGGTGGTTCAACCCGTATGCTCAGCATCCGTAGCACCGTTGCCGAGTTCTTCAAACAGCCGCCGCTGACCGATCTGGATCCGGATCAGGTGGTAGCGATCGGCGCGGCGATGCAAGCCAATGTACTGGCTGGCAACCGCAAAGGTGACGAATGGCTGTTGCTCGATGTTTGCCCATTGTCACTGGGGCTGGAAACCATGGGGGGCCTGGTGGAAAAAATTATCCCGCGCAACTCGCCCATTCCCACGGCACGCGCGCAGGAGTTCACCACTTTCAAGGATGGACAAACGGCAATGAGCGTGCACGTTCTGCAAGGTGAGCGTGAATTGGTGTCAGATTGCCGGTCCCTGGGCAGATTTGACCTCCGTGGCATTCCGCCCATGGTGGCTGGCGCGGCACATATACGGGTCACCTTCCAGATCGATGCTGATGGATTGCTCAGTGTTTCAGCACGCGAACAGCGTAGTGGCATCGAAGCCGCGGTGATCATCAAGCCTTCCTACGGCCTTGCAGACAACCAGATTGCACAGATGCTTGAAGATGCCTACAGTGGCGCGGAGGCCGATATGCAAATGCGTATGCTGCGCGAAAACCAGGTTGAGGGACGGCGGCTGATTGACGCCACCGAAGCTGCCCTGGCTGAAGATGGAGAAAAATTCCTCTCGCCGCCTGAACGTGCTGCGATCGCCCAGCATATGCACATTCTGGCCGACATTATCGAGACTGGCGGTCACGACAGCATCAAGTCACTCAAGGCGGCTTGTGATGCGCTCAATCAGGCCACCCAGGAATTTGCCGCACGGCGGATGGATGCCAGTGTCAAAAGCGCATTGGCCGGGCAACGGCTGGATGACCTTACCACGCCAAATACGGTAACGGCTTAACTGATAGCAGTGTGATCACATGCCACAGGTAACGGTATTGCCACATCCCACGCTCTGCCCTGATGGCGCAAGCTTTGAGGCCCGCAGCGGCGCATTCCTGTGCGATGCGCTGCTGCGCAATGGCATTCCGCTGGAACATGCCTGCGAAAAATCCTGTGCCTGTTCTACTTGCCACGTCATCGTCCTCAATGGATTCGACACCTTGTCGCCCGCCACAGAAGATGAGGAAGATCAGCTTGACCGTGCCTGGGGTGTCACAGCGGAATCACGCCTCTCATGCCAAGTCGTGTTGCGGCAAAGTGACCTGACCATAGAGCTACCCCGCTATACGTTGAATCTTGCCAGCGAGCACGATTAGATTAGATATTCTTGTTGTTGCAAATGCGACAAACGCAACACCCCTCTCCGCCTGTTCATTTAATGTCAAGCATCTACCCTGGCCAAGATGCTGAATACAAAGCCTATTAGGAAAACTTCAGGCGCTGGCATATGACTTGCTCAATAGCAAGTACACAGATTCCATCAGCGAACCTATTAAGAAGCCATCCAGCCATCATGACCATGGTTACTATCAACGACACCACACTGCGCGACGGCGAACAAACTGCCGGTGTCGCCTTTTCCCCAGACGAAAAAATCGCCATCGCATGTGCCTTGTCGAAAGCAGGAGTGCCTGAGATGGAGATCGGTATCCCTGTGATGGGACCGGCTGAACTAGAGACCATTCGCGCCATCACCGCACTTGGCTTACCAACCCAGATGATGGTATGGGGCCGCATGTGCGAAAAGGATATGGCCGCAGCGGCATCGTGCAATGCCGATCTGGTGAATCTATCAATACCGATATCAGATATCCATATTGAGCATAAACTCAACCGCTCGCGTGAATGGGTGCTGCAAACCATACGTGATTTCGTCGGTCGTGCATTTGATCTTGGCCTGGATGTATGCGTTGGTGGTGAAGACGCCTCGCGTGCCGATGCCGACTTCTTGATGCGAGTAGTTGACACCGTCCAGGCGGCCGGCGCACGCCGCTTCCGCTTCGCCGACACGCTGGGGCTCCTTGATCCGTTTTCCACATGGTCGTGCGTCAAGCAGCTACGCGATATCAGTGACATCGAAATCGAGATTCACGCCCATAACGACCTTGGCCTGGCCACCGCAAATACGCTCGCCGCCTTGCGTGCGGGGGCAACGCATGCTAGCACCACAGTCAATGGTCTAGGCGAGCGTGCAGGCAATGCGGCACTCGAAGAAGTCGTCATGGCCTTGCGCCATCTGTATGGCGTTGAGGTAGCAATCGATAGCCATCAGTTCCCATCTATTTCACGCATGGTTGAACTCGCCTCGGGGCGAAATGTCGCCGCCAATAAGAGCATTGTCGGCGAAGGGGTATTCACCCATGAGGCAGGCATCCATGTGGATGGCCTGCTCAAGAACCCAAGCAACTACCAGAGCTTTGATCCGGCTGAAGTTGGCCGCCAGCACCGCACCATACTTGGCAAGCACTCGGGCTCACGCGCTGTCATTGATGCCTATGCCAAACTTGGCCTGCTGCTATCCGATATTGAGGCGGAAGCGCTTTTGGCCCGAATTCGCGATCATGCAGTGGTAACCAAGAACCCGCCAACGGCTACCGATCTCAAGCGTTTCTCTCTTGAAAACGCGCATTACGTGGCGCTACCCTCATGAACCGCCCAGACCCGGAAATGGTCGCGACCCTCAAGCAAGCCGCCTTGCTCGATGGGGAGATACATGCCCCATCGAGCCTTTGGGCGACGCTTCGCGATGACGTGCGTTGCGTCTTTGGCCGCGACCCGGCGGCACGCAATACGCTGGAAGTTGTCACCATCTATCCTGGGGTGCATGCGCTGGCATTGCACCGGATTGCCCATCGCCTGTGGCGTTTTGGCTGGTGTTATACGGCGCGGCTGATCAGTTTCATTGCCCGCCTGTTAACAGATATTGATATCCATCCTGGCGCGGTCATTGGCCAGCGTTTCTTCATTGATCATGGCTGTGGCGTGGTCATCGGCGAGACTGCGGAAATTGGTGATGACGTTACCCTTTATCACGGCGTCACGCTCGGCGGTACCTCGTGGAACCCTGGCAAGCGCCACCCCACGCTGGAATCCGGCGTAGTGGTTGGTGCCGGCGCCAAGATACTGGGCCCGATCACCATTGGCCGCAACGCGCGTATCGCCGCCAATTCGGTAGTCATCGAAAATGTCCTCCCGGAAATGACCGTAGTTGGCATCCCCGGACGGATGGTGTTGCCCAAGAGCCATCGCCGCATTACCGAGCAAGGCATTGACCTTGACCATCACCAGATGCCGGACCCGGTTGGCAAGGCCATCTCTTGCTTGCTGGAGCGTATCGAAGACCTGGAAAAACAGGTATCCATCCTCAATAAGGGATCAGTCTCGGATACCACCAATTGCCACACTTGCATTGACACCTGTACCGAACCAGCCTTTTCCACAGAAGCTCCCATCAACCACTGACAGGCCACCCGCGATGAACCCACTAACTGAACGCCTGAGTAAACTTTCCGCCGCCGAGGAGTTCCTTGAATTCTTCTGCATTCCATTTGATGAGGACGTGGTGCATATCAACAGGTTGCACATCCTCAAACGTTTCTACCAATACCTGCGCCAGGAAAATGGCCTGGGTGAGTTGGACGAAGGCGCCATGTACCAACGCTACCGCAGCCTGCTTTTGAAAGCCTACGGGGATTTCGTCAACTCATCTGCAGCGCAGGAAAAAGTCATGAAAGTTTTTCAGGATGCGGAAGCCAAGAGCTTCTCGATTGACAAGCTGCGCGAAACCATGCCTTCGCGCGCATGAATACCCAATAAGGGAGTCCCCATCATGCACATCGTCGTTTGCATAAAACAGGTTCCAGACAGCGCCCAAATCCGCGTCCATCCGGTGACCAACACCATCATGCGCCAAGGTGTTCCGGCCATCGTCAATCCCTACGACCTGTTCTCCCTGGAAGAGGCGCTACGGCTGAAAGATATCCATGGCGGACGGGTCACGGTCATCACCATGGGGCCACCCCAGGCAGAAGCCGCGTTGCGCAAGTGCATTTCCTTCGGCGCCGACGAAGCGATTCTCGTCACCGACCGCGCGTTCGCTGGCGCTGATACCCTTGCAACATCCTATGCGCTGGCCACTGCGATTGCCCAGATTGCAAAAGACCAGGCTGTAGACATGGTGTTTTGCGGCAAGCAGACCATCGATGGCGACACAGCCCAGGTCGGCCCGGGCATCGCCAAACGGATGGACATGCAATTGCTGACTTACGTCTCGCAGGTTGACTCGCTGGATCTCACCAGTCGCACGGTGCAAGTACAGCGCCGTGCCGAAGGTGGCGTGCAGGTGCTGACCACCCGCCTACCCTGCCTTGTCACCATGCTCGAAGGCACCAATGAAATGCGCTTTGCCACCATGGACAACATGTTCCGTGCTGCGCGCTACCAACTCAAGGTATGGGATCGTGTTGCCGCCGGCATTGAGGACGTCAGCAAAATCGGGCTCAAAGGCTCGCCAACCGTCGTGAGCAAAGTGTTCGCGCCCCAAGCCAGAACACAGCGTGCAGAGATCATTGATAGCGAAAGCGGCGAACCGCGTGATCTCGCGCTGACTCTGGTATCCAAGCTCTTCACTCAGCACCCTGCCGTGAGTGAAGCCGTTGTCAAACAAGCGGCTTAGGAAAAATCATGAGTGAAGAAACAAAAACCCCGGTCAAAAAAGCGGGCAAAGGCAAATATGAATTGTCTGACGAGCTCAAAGCCTATCAAGGTGTCTGGGTCTTTATTGAACACGAACGCGGTGAAGTGCACCCGGTTTCCTGGGAATTATTAGGTGAAGGCCGCAAATTAGCCAACCAACTTGGGGTTCCCTTATCCGGCGTAGTTCTGGGCGCCCCCGGCCTGGCGACACGGCGCTTCTGCGAAGAAACCTTTTTCCATGGCGCAGATAACTGCTACCTCATGGAAGATGCTGTCCTTGGCAACTACCGGAATCAACCATTTACCAAGGGCCTTACTGACTTGGTGAATGCATATAAGCCCGAAATCCTGCTGCTTGGCGCAACCACGCAAGGACGAGACCTTGCCGGCAGCGTCGCGACGACACTGAAAACCGGCCTCACTGCGGACTGTACTGAACTCAACATTGACATGGAAAACCGCAGCCTTGCCGCTTCTCGCCCGACTTTTGGCGGCAGCCTGCTATGTACTATCCTGACGCTGAATTACCGGCCGCAGATGGCTACCGTCCGACCACGCGTCATGTCGATGCCGCAACGTGACAACTCTCGCACGGGCAGTATCGTCGAACATCCATTGGGCCTGATTGAAACTGACATCGTCACCAAAGTGCTTGAATACATCCCGGACAACCGGCAGGACAAGCCACAACTGGCTTTTGCTGACATCATCGTATCTGGTGGACGTGGCATGAAGAACCCGGAAAACTTCCAATTGATCTGGGATCTGGCCCTGCTGCTGGGCGCCGAAGTCGGCGCCTCGCGGCCGGTAGTCCAGGCCGGCTGGGTAGATCTAGAGCGTCAAGTCGGCCAGTCGGGCAAGACGGTACGGCCCAAGCTCTATATCGCCGCCGGCATTTCAGGTGCGGTACAACATCGCGTTGGCATGGAGGGATCCGATGTCATCATCGCCATCAATAACGACCCCAATGCACCGATTTTTGACTTCGCGACCTACGGCATCGTGGGTAACGCCATGACCATCCTGCCGGCGTTGACGCAAGCATTCAAGCAACAATTCGCCGTAGCAAAGATGGCCAGCTAAGGAGAGACAAAATGGCAGAAAAATTTGATGCTATCGTGGTTGGCGCCGGCCCTTCAGGCAATGCAGCCGCCTATACCCTGGCCAAGTCCGGGCTCAAGGTGCTGCAATTGGAACGCGGCGAATATCCTGGCTCGAAAAATGTGCAGGGCGCAATCCTCTATTCCGATGCGCTGGAGCGCATCATTCCCGACTTCCGTGATGATGCCCCATTAGAGCGCCATATCATCGAGCAGCGCATGTGGGTACTCGATGACGAATCCTTTGTCGGCACCCATTACCGTTCCGACGAATTCAACAAGCCCCCATACAACCGCTACACCATCATCCGCGCCCAGTTCGACAAGTGGTTCTCACAGAAAGTACAGGAAGCCGGTGCGTTATTGCTGTGCGAAACCACGGTGAGTGACCTCATCATGGATGGCGACCGTGTCGTCGGCGTACAGACGGATCGCTTGGGGGGCTCGGTTTACGCCGATATAGTCATCCTTGCCGATGGTGTCAATTCAGTCCTGGCGCGCAAGGCCGGGTTTCGTCCCGAACTGAATCCGGGTGACGTGGCGCTGGCAGTGAAGGAGATCCACTTCATGCCTGAGGAAACCATACAAAGCCGCTTCAATATTTCCGGCGAGGCAGGTGTCGTCATTGAAATGGTGGGGAAAATCACCAAAGGCATGATGGGTACCGGCTTTCTGTATACCAACAAGGAGTCATTGACCATCGGCGTCGGGTGCATGCTGTCGGATTTCAAGCAACAGAAGGTTTCGCCAAACCAGTTGCTTGAAGAGATGAAAAACCATCCATCGATCAAACCGCTGATTGAAGGTGGCGAGATGAAGGAATATGCCGCACACCTGATCCCTGAAGGGGGTTACAAGGCTATTCCGCAAATCTATGGCGAAGGCTGGATGATCGTCGGCGACTCTGGCATGTTCGTCAATGCAGTGCATCGCGAAGGCTCCAATCTGGCGATGACGACGGGCCGCATCGCCGCTGAAACAGTCATTGAACTGGCTGAAAAACAGAAGCCATTCAGCGCCAGGAATCTGGCGGCCTACCGTGAAAAGCTTGACGCCAGCTTCGTGATGAAAGACTTGAAGAAATACCGCAACATGCCAGGCATCTTCCATCGGAACCCGCAGTTCTTCACCACCTACCCTGAACTAGTTAACCGGGCGGCGCACACCATGATCAAGGTTGATGGCATCGACAAAAAGACCAAGGAACGTGAAATTCGCAACAGTTTTACTCACCGGCGTTCCCTCTTTGGCCTGATGGGTGACGCTTTCAAAATGTGGAGGGCTTTCGAATGAACACCATCGCAAAAGTCGAAGAAAAACTGTTCCAGAACCGTTACAAGGTTGATGCCGGGCGCCCCCATATCACGATCAAAAATCCTGATATCTGCGCGCATGACTGCAAAACACAGCAGTGTTCGGTGTGCTGTCCTGCGGGGTGCTATACAACCGAAGGTAACGGCCGTGTCGTATTGATTACCGATGGCTGCCTCGAATGTGGCACTTGCCGCGTGATCTGCGATGACCATCGCAACGTCGCCTGGGAGTACCCGCGCGGGGGCTACGGCATCTTGTTCAAATTTGGCTGACCTTGCCTTGCACAACGGAGAAAATCATGTCCAGGCCACAGAAACACGTTTTCGTCTGCTCCCAGAACCGCCCTGCCAACCATCCTCGGGGTGCCTGCGCCCACAAGGCGGGCAATGATGTGCTGCAAGCGTTTTGGCAGCAGCTGCAACAGCGCGATGCCTACGATACCGTATCGGTAACCTACTCCGGTTGCCTCGGTCCCTGCGACCAGGGTGCAAATGTACTGGTTTATCCTGAAGGAATACTCTACGGCAAGGTCACCAAAGACGATGTCAACGAAATATTCGACAAGCACCTGCTTGGCGACGAACCGGTCGAGCGACTGCGTGTAGCACCGGAGGCATGGTGAAAAGTTTTGCCGACCAACTGAATTCAGACCGCTCAGCGGCATCTTCCATGCCGCCGCTGGTTCAGCAACTGCTGCAAGAAGCAGTTGCGGTATATAGCCAGGCGAATCGCGCAGAGGCCATCCTGTGGTCCGCACAGGCCATGTATCCCGAATGTCTGCCAGTGTATTTCGCGCTATACAAATTCTATTTCTACAAAGGTCGGTTGCACGATGCCGAGCGTGCTACCCGCCTCGGTTTGTCGGCCGCATCCCGGCAAGCGGGTTTTGACGTGGACTGGCATTGCCTCACCATAACGACAGTCGACTGGTCAGACACCCTTGGCCCGCAGCATTTTTACTTGTTCAGCCTGAAAGCCCTGGCCTTCATTTGCCTCCGGCTCGACCGGCGTTCCGAGTCTCAGGCAATCCTTAGCAAGCTGGCGCAGATTGATCCAGGCGACAGCGTCGGAGCTTCCGTAATCCGCGACCTGGTCGCTGGCTCCGAAAATTAAGTTAGCAGGACATAACGAAAGGCCTATGTCATGTCAGCGCCACTACCTAAGATCACATTTGATGAGCACGCCAAGCTTGTTTTTCATGCTTCGCCAGATGCGCACCGTGATGGCGTACAAACCCTTACCCCTGAGGATATTCTGGAATGGGCACGGTTCCCTGAAAATCCACTCTCCATCGCACTGGCTTGCGTTATCGCCGAAGCAACCAAATCCAGGGCGCCCTCCCTTCTCCGTGGGCTTACCGAAAGCTCATTTCAGGTGCTGATACAAAACTTTTTTCCTGGCATCAGCCTGCGGAACCATTGGGTCAATGCGGTTCCACCGAACAACGCTGACGAATATGAAGATCTCGTGGCATTGCTGATGGCCCATCGCAAGCATCCGACCACTGCCCTGGAATGGTTATGCCATGCAATCAGCTCGGCGTCATTGCATGACAACCATCTCTGGCAGGATATGGGGCTTCCCAACCGCAAGGTGTTATCACAACTGATGCAGGATAACTTTCCGACGCTGGCAGAAAAAAATAACCGCGACATGAAGTGGAAAAAATTCTTCTACCGGCAGCTATGCGAACAAGCGGAAATACTTGTCTGCAAATCGCCCAATTGTGGCGACTGTTGCGATTACACCCTCTGCTTTGCGTCTGAAGAAACCTGAATTCATTACTGAAAAAGTGATACGATTGGCATTGGATGATCATGCGCTACGCCGCCTGATTCTGGATGATGTTCCGTATCTTGACCTAACCACCCAGTCGCTGGGCATAGGCAACGCGTCCGGACGAGTCGAAATTTTTAGCCGTGACGCGATGACAGTGTGCGGAACTGAAGAGGCCGCACGCCTGTTTGAGTTGGAAGGTGCAAGTACGCAACAAACGCTTGCCTCGGGTACCGCAGTTGGTGCCGGGGAAACCCTGCTTGTAGCACATGGTGCTGCAGAGCCATTACTCATTGCATGGAAAGTAGCGCAAACCC
>JBAQUE010000029.1:0-5043 GCA_049297315.1 Rugosibacter sp. | reverse complement strand
CGACCCAGGCGGGCTTGATATGCGCAGCGGCCAGCCCTTCATAAAACCCGGCCTGGTAGGAACCCAGCGCGCCGCCACCTTGCAGTACCAGGGCGACAACTTCATATTCGGCAAGGTAGGCGGCGCGATTTTTACCCTGGCCGGGCATTGATGTGGCGCCATTGCCTGCCGTGTTGCCGATGATGTTTCTTTGGGCCGCCATCGTCAGCGCTTATTGCATGGCCCAACCGTGGCTGACGATAAACGATTGCCCGGTTAGCGCGGCGCTGGGGAAGGTGGCGAGAAACAATGCGGTCTGCGCGACATCCTCGACGGTGGTGAAAATGCCATCCACCGTGCCGCCGAGCATGACACGCCGGACGACTTCTTCTTCGCTGATGCCGAGCTCTTTGGCCTGCTCGGGAATTTGTTTATCCACCAGCGGTGTGCGCACGAAGCCGGGGCAGATCACATGCGAGCGCACATTGTGCGCCGCGCCTTCCTTGGCCAGCACCTTGGCCAGGCCGAGCAGGGCGTGCTTGGCGCTGACATAGGGCGCCTTGAGCGGCGAAGCCTCGTGCGAATGCACCGAGCCCATGTAGATCACGATGCCGCCGCGATTGTCCTGATACATGTATTTCAATGCGGCCTTGGTGGTCAGGAATGCGCCGTCCAGGTGGATGGCGATCATTTTCTTCCAGTCGGCATAGCTGAACTGGTCGATCGGATTGACGATCTGGATGCCCGCATTCGAGATCAGGATGTCGATGCCGCCAAAGGCCGCCGCCACTTGGTCGACGCCCGCGTTGACCGCCGCTTCGTCAGCCACATCCATGGCGACGGCCATGGCCTTGCCACCGGCAGCGATGATTTCGTCGGCGGTTTTTTGCGCGGCTGCGAGGTTGAGATCGGCAATCGCCACGGCAGCGCCGGCGCGCGCATAAGTCAGCGCGATTTCTTTGCCGATGCCGCTGGCCGCGCCGGTGATGAGGGCGGTTTTTCCTGTGAGTTGCATCATGATCTCCTTGATAAGGTCAAACGGTCAACATGGCGCATGAGGCATATTGCACCGCACAAAGCTTACCTGAAACAGGCTTCATGCGTTCAGCGGGTTTGCCGTTGCAGGATGTTGGAGAATTCTTCCATGAAGCTTTCAAAACGCACGGCAATGCGATCGACATTGTGCGCGAAACGGTTGTAGGCGACCACGGCGGGAATCGCCGCGAACAGGCCGATGGCGGTGGCCACCAGCGCTTCGGCGATGCCGGGGGCGACGGCGGACAGCGTGGCCGTGCTCATGTTGGCCAGCCCGCGGAAGGCGTGCATGATGCCCCACACGGTGCCGAACAGGCCGACGTAGGGCGAGACCGAACCGACCGAAGCGAGAAAGGCCAGGTGCGCCTCCAGGTCGTCGATCTCGCGCTGGTAGGTAGCGCGCATCGCACGTCGCGCGCCGTCGACTACGGTGGCTGCATCCAGCGTTTTCTGCCCGCGCAGCTTGGTGAATTCGCGGTAGCCGGCTTCGAAAATGCGCTCCAGCGCACCGGTTTCATGGCGGCTGTTGGCTGCGCTCTGGTATAGCGCGTTGAGTTCGCCGCCGCTCCAGAAATCGCGCTCGAATTTGTCGGTCTTGGCTTTCGCGTCGCGGATGGCGAAGGACTTGCGAAAAATGTAGTACCAGGACATGAAGGAAACGCCCGTCAGCAGCAGCATCACCAGCTTGACCATCAAGCTGGCGTGGAGGACGAGTTCGATGATCGAAAGGTCTTGGGTGATATTCATGCGGACAGTTTCGCTGCGGGTTGCACCATCAGCGCCTTGAGTTGTTGGTAAATATCACGCGGCATCGGCACCGGGCGGCCACGCGCCGGGTCGATGCAGGCGACACGTATTCTCGCATCCAGCAGTTGCCCTTCGCCGCGCATTATCCGCTGGGCGAACATTACTTGCGCATGCCCGACAGATTCGACGGCGGTTTCGACCAGGATTTGGTCATCAAGTTTCGCCGGTTGCAAATATTCCGCATGGACAGCGCGTACCGCAAAGGCGATGTGCCGTGCCGCCAGCGCCGACTGTTCATGCCCCAGGCCGCGCAACAGCTCGGTGCGCCCGCGTTCGAGGAAGCGCAGGTAGTTGGCGTAATACACAATGCCGGCGGCATCGGTGTCTTCGTAATACACGCGGCATGGCAAACGCATGGATGTGCTTGGCATGGCGCTCAGTCGAATAGCGAAGCGGCGGGTTTGCCGGGCGAATCCAGCCCGAAATGCCGCCAGATGGCGGGCGTCGCCAGGCGTCCGCGCGGCGTGCGTTGCAAATAGCCTTGCTGGATCAGGTAGGGTTCCAATACATCCTCGATCGTGTCGCGCGCTTCGCCTATCGCGGCGGCGAGGTTATCCACGCCGACCGGGCCGCCGGCGAATTTTTCCAGCATCGCCAGGAGCAGTTTCCTGTCCATCACATCCAGGCCGAGGTGATCCACGTCGAGCATGGTCAGCGCCGCGTCGGCCACTTCGCGGGTGATCTTGCCGTCAGCCCTGACCTCGGCGAAATCGCGCACGCGGCGCAACAGGCGGTTGGCGATGCGCGGCGTGCCGCGTGAGCGCTGGGCGATTTCCGCCGCGCCGTCATCGACAATGTCGCAGTTCAGCAAATGCGCCGAGCGGCGCACGATCAGACTCAATTCTTCCGGCGTGTAAAACTCCAGCCGGGCGACGATGCCGAAGCGGTCGCGCAACGGGTTGGTCAGCATACCGGCGCGCGTGGTGGCGCCGACCAGCGTGAACGGCGGCAGGTCAAGCTTGACCGAGCGCGCCGAGGGGCCTTCACCGATCATGATGTCGATCTGGAAATCTTCCAGCGCCGGGTAAAGAATTTCTTCCACCACCGGCGAGAGGCGATGGATCTCGTCGATGAACAGCACGTCGTTGGGTTCGAGGTTGGTCAGCATCGCCGCCAGGTCGCCGGCGCGCTCCAGCACCGGCCCGGAAGTCTGGCGCAGATTGACGCCCATTTCGTGCGCCAGGATATGCGCCAGCGTGGTCTTGCCCAGCCCCGGCGGGCCGAACAGCAGCACATGGTCGAGCGACTCGCGGCGTCCCTTGGCGGCCTCGATGAAAATTTCCAATTGGTTGCGGATCTTCTGCTGGCCGACATAATCGCCCAGCTTCTTCGGCCGCAGCGCGCGCTCCAGCGCCTCTTCGCGGCTCGATTCGGGCGTTGCCGTGATCAGCCGCTCGGGATTTTCAGCAAACGTATCTGTCTGGATGCTCATGCCCTGAGTTTAGTCGAGGTCGCGGGCCGGGTCCGCCGGATGAATGTATCTGTTTGTTTCACGCAGGCTTCATCCGCTTTTTGACAGCAGCTTGAGCGCCTGGCGGATGCCGTCCGCAACAGAAATATCCGCTGCCAGGCCCTTCATCGCCGTGGCGGCTTCGCGTTCGTTGTAGCCCAGCGCCAGCAGGGCGTTGAGGATGTCGGCAGAGGCGTTCGCCGCCGTCTCGCCAGCGCCGACTTTTCCTGTGCCCGTGGTCAGCGTTTTGGGCAGCTTGTCGCGCAGCTCCAGCAGCAGGCGCTCGGCGGTTTTCTTGCCGATGCCCGGCACCTTGGTCAGCCGTCCGGCTTCCTGCAAGGCGATGGCCTGCGCCAGTTCATTCACCGACATGCCGGACAACACCGCCAGCGCGGTGCGCGCGCCGACGCCGGAGATTTTCAGCAACTGGCGGAACGCGGCGCGCTCGTTTTCGCTGCCGAAGCCATACAGAAAATGCCCGTCTTCGCGGATCGCCAGATGGGTGAACAGCGATACCTTTTCACCGGTCGCCGGCAGGTTGTAGAAAGTGCTCATCGGCACATCGACTTCATAACCCAGCCCGTGCACATCCACCGTCACCGCAGGCGGGTTTTTTTCAATCAGGATTCCGGTCAGGCGGCCGATCATGGTTTTCCTTTGGCTACAGAAGGATGCGAATCAACGATTTCTTCAACACGCTGCACGATGTGCCCGAGCACGGCGGCCTGGTCGAAGTTGGCATATTTGCGCGCGAACGCTTGTGCATTGTCGCGCAGGATTGTATCGGTCAGCACGCGCGTCAGCATCGCCGCAAGTCCGGTGGGCGGCTGCTCGGGGTTCTGCAAAAGTCCCGCGCCCATGTCCACCACGCGCTTGGCGCCCAGAAACTGTTCAAGATGGCTGGGCGTCATCAGTACGGGCTTGCCGGCCATGAGAAAAGACAAGGTGGTGGCGAGGCTGGCATAGGTGACGCCGGCATCCGCTTGACGGGCGACGCTTGCCAGGTCGGCAGGTTCCGGCGAAAAATGCAGATGGGATGATGCGTAGCGGGCTTGCAATGAGGCGGACAAGCCAGGCGCAAAAATCAGCACGGCTGCGTTGAGCTGGCTCAAGGCCTGCAAAGTGGCTTCGAGGTGGGCGCTTTCAGGCCGCAAGTAAGCAAACACGCGGGGCCCGGAAACCTGGGGCCACTGTGGCGGGCTGGCCACGGCGGCAGGCAGCATGCCCCAGTATTTCGCCGGCCCGCGTTGCGCATAATGATCCAGCTCGGGAAAGGTGAGTAGCGCATCTTCGGCAACCAGGAAAAGTTCGGCGACGCTTCCCAGCGCAGGTTTACCGAACCGGGCGAGCACCGCATTCATGCTTTCCAGCGCCAGCGCATCGGCTTGTTGCAGCCGCTCGATTGGTACGCTTATCCATGGCCGCAGGTTGGGTGTCGGGCTCATTTGCGGCGGGGCCAAGAAACCGCTGCCGAACAGCATCACCGGAATATCCAGCGTGCGCGCGGCGAGAATCGCCGTCGGCGCGTGGTCGGCGAGCACGATCTGCGCGCCGCTCAGGCGCAACAATTCACGCCAGGCGACGGTGAGGCCGAGCAGATCGCTGGCATGGCCATAGCCGAAGCGCAACAGGATGTCGGCATAATTCAGCGGCGGCCCGTCGCGCCGTTGTTCGGGGAAGGTGGGCGCCTGCAGCCAGGCGAACCCGTCGCGGGGCAGCAGTTGTACAGCCTGGTGCGGATGCACGACCGCCCAATGTATGGTGCGGCCCCG
>JBAQUE010000028.1:0-2537 GCA_049297315.1 Rugosibacter sp. | reverse complement strand
CCCTCAACCAAGGCCGCCGTGGGCGACCACGACGAGAACATCGATTTCGACACGATGGTGAAGACCGTCGGCGCCGAGCTGGCCGAACAGGTGCGCGACGCGACGCTGCGCATCTACCGCTACGCCGCCGCCTACGCCGCCGGGCGCGGCATCCTGTTGGCCGATACCAAATTCGAATTCGGCACCGACGCCGACGGCCGTCTGTACGTGATGGACGAAATGCTGACCCCGGATTCGTCGCGCTACTGGCCCGCTGACGAATACGAAGTCGGCATCAGTCCGCCGAGCTACGACAAGCAGTTCGTCCGCGATTATCTGGAAACGCTGGACTGGAACAAGACCGCACCGGGCCCGCGCCTGCCGCAGGACGTGATCGACCGCACCCGCGCCAAATATGCAGAGGCGCTGCAGCGGTTGGCGGGGATTTCGGTGGATTGATATCCCGCTCCAGGAGGAGAAGATACGTTTTGATCGCGACTGGGCGATGACCGGTTATTCCCGATCGATCATCGGATGATCACTGTCGCGAAACACTGAAAAGCGCCATCTGGGATTCCTGCTGTCTAGGCATCAAGCCGTATGTTTGTCTCCGACTCGCTGGCTTTCCTCAGACGCGCTCGTCTCAATGCGATCAGGCTGTTGTCGCAAGCCCGGAAGCATCAAACCCAGCGGTTCCATAACGAAGGAGTGACAAGCCAACATGAAGCTGATCCATTCACTTTTCCTGACCACCGGCCTGGTCTGCATGACCGGCACCGCGATGGCGGGCCCCATCTGCGCACCCAGCAATGCAGTGAACCAGCCTAGTATAGGCGATGGTTGCTCGGTGCCAAACGTGGCCTACATCTCGTTCCCCGATATCGCCGCGTTCAAGAGTACATTTACGCCCGCCTGCGATCAGCATGACAAATGCTATACGACGCTGGGCACCAGCTACGGCGAGTGCGACGGCAACTTTCACTCGAACATGCGTTCGGCTTGCCGCTCCCGCTTCCACCCGATCTTCCAGCCGGTGGAATACTTCATATGCAACGACACTGCGGGCAGGTACTACGCCGCAGTCGTCGCTTATGGCTCACTTAAAAACCCTCTGCCCGCCTTCCAGGCAGAAGCGCTGCAACGCAGCAGGATCATGCAACTCCAGGTTGAATTTGATGCGTGCGGCACGACACCGAGCGAAACAACGCTTTATTCCAACAGCCTGCAGTCGGAGATCAATTCAGCGTTCCTGACGTATGCCGGCCGAGCACCAACGGTGTATGAATTCTTTGCCGCCGTGAACGCCGGGGATATCGTCAACAACCGATCAGCATGGTCCTCTCAATTGATCAGCAGGGCGATGCAGGCCGCCAGCGTGACCCCGCCCGCAGTGAGCTATGTGCGCAGCGGCGGCTGGGGCGATCCCGCAACGCTGACAGCGTCTCCGAACGTGCCGAGCGTGAATTACCGCTGGAATCTGGACGTCATCAATACCACAGGCCCATCCGTCGACATACCGATGGTTTACCCCCAGTATAATTTCCAATGGTCGTTCGAGGGCTATCTCAAGGCTACCGCGCCCAATGGAACGCGCAACATGGTGCTCGTGCGTGAGCACGTCTACGAACTGGGCTGGTGCGCCAGCTCACCGGAGCAAGCCTGCTACTGAACCGCAAACGACAAACCATGCGACCCTGGCACATCACTGGATCCACACAGGTCAGCAGTGTGCGTGCCACGTGGAACACCTCAAGACGACGGCAGGGTTCGCCCTGCCGTTTTTCGTCCGACCAGCGCAAGCTGCATGACGGCATGCTTGTGCGCATGCCATGAATCAAGCGCGTTGCCGTTCACAAAATCCAATATCATGAGCAACAGAAAGCAGCCATCAAAAATGACGCCCGGGCATCTTCTTCACTCCTTCGTTCCGCCAGAAGACAGGACACGAAAATGAGCATCTCCGTGGACAAGCCGCAAAGCCTCGACCGTCCCATCGACCGCTGGTTCGACAAATACTCGTCGGACCACGTCAACGCGACCAACCAGAAGATCCATGTCATCGCGGTGCCCACCATCCTGTGGACGGTGACTGCGCTGCTGTGGTGCATTCCGGTGCCGGGCACGTGGTTCAGCGCCGGGTTCTGGGCCGCGATCGCGGCCTTCGCGGCGTGGATGTTCTACTACCGCGCCTCGCGTCCGCTGGGTTTCGGCATGCTCGCGGTGTTGATCGCGCTGCTGTGGTTCAACCGCTGGCTGTACGCGACCCTCGGCGGCACGCGGATGCTGCAGGTCGCCATCGCGGTGTTCGTGCTGGCGTGGATCGCGCAGTTCATCGGCCACAAGATCGAAGGCAAGAAACCGAGCTTCTTTACCGATGTCGTGTATCTGCTGATCGGCCCGGCCTGGGTGCTCGGCAAGGTCTATCGCAAGCTCGGCTGGAAATTCTGATGCCGAACGGCCCGATGCGCAGGCCGTGAACGCGTGACGATGCCCGAGCGCCCCTTCGGCCGGCGCGACATCGCGCTGGCGCTGTTGATCTGCATCGTCTGGGCCGGAAA
>JBAQUE010000027.1:0-3477 GCA_049297315.1 Rugosibacter sp. | reverse complement strand
GCCTTGCCGCCGAATTCGACAGGCCGGACAAAAAATCCGCGCAGCAAATCATCCAGCGGATCGCGGTAGCGTAAATTGTTCATGTTTTTTCCTTTCATGGTTTAACGGTTGGCGCCTACTCTCTTGTGAGCGCCTTATGACGGCTATATAGGCATGCCCTGCCGGTTTTCAAGAGCAGGTAACATGCAGCCCATGACCCCGCAAGACCTTTCCCATGCCGTCAGCGCGCTGCGTCCCCGCCTGTTGCGCTTTGCCCGCCTGCAACTGCGCGAGGCCTTGGCCGCCGAGGATGCCGTGCAGGAAGCCCTGCTGGCGGCAACCGTGCACGCTGGCCAGTTTCAGGGCGCCTCGGCCGCCGCGACCTGGATATTCGCCATCCTGAAGAACAAGATCATCGATGAGTTCCGCCGCCGCAGCCGCCAGCCGCAAGCGGATGTTGACGTCGAGCAGGAGCAGGCATTCGAAGACGTCCTGGAAGAGCAGTTCGATGAACGCGGCCATTGGGCCGCGCATCCCGCAGCATGGGCGGACCCGCAGGCCGCGCTGGAGCAGAAGCGGTTCTGGGAAGTCTTCGAGGTTTGCATCAGCGGCCTGCCCGAGAAACCGGCGCGGGTTTTTGGCATGCGCGAGTTGCTGGGCATGGAAACCGAAGAAATTTGTAAGGAACTCGGATTGTCCCCGTCGAATTGCTGGGTGCTGTTGCACCGGGCGCGTTTGGGACTGCGTGACTGCCTGTCCCGGCGCTGGTTTGGAGAAACTTGAATGCTGTCGTGCCGCGAAGAAACAGAGTTGATGTCACAAGGGTTTGAACGTTCGCTGACATTCGGCGAGCGGTTTGGCCTGCGTATGCACTTGTTCTTCTGCAAAGGCTGTCGTGCGACACAAAAGCATTTGGCATTTCTGCGAACTGCCACGCGGGCCTGGCGGGAGCGCCATGACCAAGATTCAACCCATCAGTAATTTACCCCCCCAAGGAGCAATGCAATGAAAAAAAAGAATTCCCTGTCACTCGCCGCCGGTGCCATGTTCGCCACTACCGTCCTGAGTCCTGCGGCATTTGCCGCAGACAACCCCTTCGCCATGCAAAAACTCAGCAGCGGCTATCAGCTCGCCGAAGCGGATATGACCGACAAGAAAATGGATGGCTCTTGCAGCGCCGACAAGAAAGCCATGAAGATGAAGGATGGCAAATGCGGCGAAGGCAAGTGTGGCGCCAGCAAGAAAAAAGTGAAGGAAGGTTCGTGCAGTGCTGACAAGAAAAAAGATGGTTCATGCAGCGCCGGCATGAAGATGGATGCACCAAAGGCTGAAGAGTCGAAGTAAGCCACCCATCATCGTGAAATTCACAGGAATTTCAGGCGCCGGCCTCGGCTTCAGGCGGGAGCTGATCCCTGCGCTGAAGTCCGGGGCGCCGGATACAGCCAGTTTTTTCGAACTGGCGCCGGAAAACTGGGCGGGCATGGGCGGCCGCGCGGCCAGGGATTTACGCCTGTTTACCGAACGCTACCCGTTTGTGTGCCACGGCCTGTCGCTCGACCTGGGCGGCCCTTCGCCGCTGGATGAGTCCCTGTTGCGGCGCATAAAAGGCTTCATGCGGCAGCATGGCATCAGGCTATATACCGAGCATCTGTCGTGGTGTGGCGATGATGGCCGCCTTTATGACCTGCTGCCCATTCCGTTGACGCACGATGCGGTGCGCTGGGTCGCTGAGCGCATTCGCCGTGCGCAGGATATTCTTGAAATGCAGATCGGCATCGAAAATGCCTCGTACTACATCGCGCCGCCCGGCGCGGAAATGACGGAACCTGAATTCATCCGCGCGGTGATTGAGGAAGCCGATTGCCTGCTGCACCTGGACGTGAATAACATTTATGTGAATAGCGTCAATCACGGCCTTGATTCCGCTGCTTATCTGCATGCGCTGCCGCTGGAGCGCACTTGTTATATCCATGTCGCCGGTCACTTCGTCGAGCCGGATGGACTGGTGATCGATACCCACGCCGCCGCAGTGATCGATCCGGTGTGGGCGTTGCTCGATAGCGCGTATGCGCGTTGCGGCCTGGCGCCGACTTGTCTCGAACGTGATGCCAACTTTCCCGCATTGGCTGCGCTGGGTAATGAAGTCGCGCAGATCGCCGCCATGCAGCAGCGTCATGCGGATGGGCAGGCCGGCGCTGCAAAAAGAGCCGTTGCATGAACGCCCCGCTGCCCTTCCAGGAATTCCAGTTTGCGCTGGCCCGCCACCTGCGCAGCCCGCGTAATGCAGGTCGGCCTGCGGGGGTTGCGCCCCGCCGGGCAGGCATTTACCGCGAACTGGTGCGCAACAATCTGGAAGGTTTTCTGCTGGCCTGTTTTCCGGTGACGCGCACCTTGCTTGGTCCGCGCCGCTGGCGGCGGCTGGTCAGCGCATTTTTCCGCGATGCGCGTTGCCACACGCCGTATTTCCGCGAAATCCCGCGTGAGTTTTTGCGCTGGCTGCTGGATACGGAAACATTGCCTGTCGCGTCGCCACCCTGGTTGCGCGAACTGGCGCATTACGAATGGGTGGAACTGGCCGTTGATGTGATGGAAACCGACGCGCCGCCAAACCATGATGCGGCCGGCGATTTGATGTCCGGCCAGCCGGTGCTGGCGTCGGCGTTGATGAATCTGGCGTATGCCTGGCCGGTACATCACATCAGCCGCGACTGGCGGCCGCGCAAGCCGCAGGCCACCTATCTGCTGGTGTTCCGCGATGCGGATGAGGCTGTGCAATTCATCGAACTCAATCCGGTCAGCGCGCGGCTGGTGGCCTTGCTGCAGACAGAGGGCTTGACGGGACATGCCGCCTGTTTGCGCATTGCCGACGAGCTGGGTTATGCCAATCCAGATGCGCTGCTTTTTCATGGCGCGCAACTTTTGCAACAACTCCGTGAAGCAGGTGCGATTTTGGGGAGCGCAATATGACCAAACTGATACGCACGCTGTTGAATTGGATCAACCAGAGCGGACAATGGTTAAGTTTTCTGGGCCTGCGCGTGTTGCTCGGCTGGGAGTTTTTCGAGGCCGGCCTGGGAAAGTTTCACGGCGAAAACTGGTTTGCCGATATTCAGGAAAAATTTCCCTACCCGTTCAATCTCATGCCGGTGAATATCAGTTGGTCGATGGCGACCTGGTTTGAGCTGATCGGCAGCGTGGCGTTAGTGATCGGGCTGGGGACACGATTCTTTGCCGTGTCGCTGTTTGTCCTCACCATTGTAGCGATCGCCGCCGTCCATTGGCCTGCTGAATGGCACACGTTGGCCGGGTTGGCCGGGTTGGCGAAAGGCTATGCCATCACGGATGACGGCCACGGTAATTTCAAACTGCCGGTCATTTTTCTGGCAATGCTCTTGCCGCTGATCTTGTCCGGCCCCGGAAAGTTATCGCTGGATGCCTGGATTGCGCGGCGCTATCTGGGCAAATCGTGAAAAGTCGGCGCTGGCGATACGGCGCGAT
>JBAQUE010000026.1:0-2554 GCA_049297315.1 Rugosibacter sp. | reverse complement strand
TACTGACGAACCTGCTTCAATTGCTGGTCTGCAAACTTTGCCACTTCCGGGGACAGCTCTCCGGTATCCATCGCGCGCTGGAAAGCCTCGGCAGCGTCGGCCATTTTATTGGTGGCGCGCAACGAGATGCCCACCCCGATGAGCCAAATGGGCATGGAAGGGTTGCTGCGCAAGGCCGTGATGTAATGTTGCGTAGCCTCCTCATGGCGTCCCTGTTTTTGCAACAGGGCGGCAAGGAATGCATGGTAGTCAGGATCATCGCCTGCCATGGGAAGGCCTTGCTCAAGCGTGGCCAATGCTTCTTCTTTGGCGCCACTGCCCAGTTGCAAACGCGCCAACGCCATCGAGAATCCGCTATGGCCGGGGGCGATGCTCAGCCCGGCGCGCAATAATGCGCTGGCCTCTGCGCTGCGGTTGGCGTCCACCAGCAAACCAGCCAGCAAAAGGCGCGCATCGTGGTTGGCGGGATTGATCCCGACCGCCTGCCGCAAGGCATCCTGCGCTTCAGCACCATGCCCCTGCTGTATCCATGAGACAGCTTGCCGATAGAGGTTTTCAGAACGCTGTTGGGGACTCACCACCTTGAACGCCGCCGGATGGCTGGCAACCGGCCTGGTCTCGGCCTGGACTTCATGCGCTGCATCCCCCGCCTTGGCAGCAGCAACCTGTGGAGCTGGCGCCCGGGTGACGGGGTCAGCGCTTGCCCTGGCCACCACGACCGGCGCTTGGGCCGGTTTCTCCACGGCCTTGCCTGGCGCAGCAGCGATTTCAGGCTGGACTGGCGGCGCGGCTTCGGCGCTGGCCGAAAAAGTCGGCGCTGGCGATACGGCGGCAGGGCCCGCTACAGGCGTATTCGTCGCCGCCACGGCCACCACCGGCGCTGGCGTGGCAGCCACGGGCTGGCGCCAGCGGCTCCACGCGACAGCGCCGGCGGTAAACACCACGGCAGCCAGCAACAGGATTAAAAACTGCGGCCGGATAGGGTTTTTGCCCCCTGGTGACGACAGCAGGACGCCGCTGAGCGCCTGTCCTTCCCCGGCGGCGGCCTGCCGCTTGTCGAGGTCTTTCAGCATCTGGTTGATCATGCTCATTTTAGATACACCCATCCAAGGCTGGCTATGCTAACGGCAATCAGGAATGCCACAAAAAAACTCCCTGAACGGCGGACCCATTTTGGCCGGCGCAATGACGACGTATCGTTGGCCGCCGTCAGTACATCAAACATGCTGACCACCTTGCGCCCTTTGCCATAGGCGCACAACATGGCCTTGTGCGCCAGGATATTCACCAGCCGGGGCACGCGCTTGGTCTTCAGTTGCAACACCCACAAGGCCATCGGCGTAAACAACCTGCCGCCCTGATATCCGGAAACCACCAGCCGGTGATGCACGTAATAATCCAGCTCGTCGCGCGACAAGGCGCTCAGGTCATAGTCAAACGCAATGCGCTGCTTGAGCTGGCGGATCGACGGATGATTGAGCTTGTCCTCCAGCTCAGGCTGGCCAAAGATCACCACCTGCAACAGCTTTCTTTTCTCCGTCTCCAGGTTGGTCAGCAGGCGTAGCGCCTCCAGGGTTTCAATCGGCATGGCTTGCGCCTCGTCAAGGCAAATCACCACACGCTTGCCCTCGCGGATAATCTCCAGCAACCGGTATGTCAGCACTTTGAGCAATTGATACTGGTTCAACTGCACGGCTGGATTGATCACCACCTCCAGCTCGCTGGCCAATTCCATGAACAGCGAATGCGGTTCAAGGTAGGGGTTGGGGATATACGCCACCTTGCAATCCGCCTGCAAGCTCTCGATCAGCTTGCGGCAGAGCAAGGTCTTGCCCGTGCCCACCTCGCCGGTAATCTTGATGAAACCCTCGCCGGTGCGCACCGCAATCAGCAGCGTGTTCAACGCTGCCTGCGAGCTATCCGACGAGAAAAAAAAGCCCGTATCCGGCGTGATGCTGAAAGGGAATTCCTTAATGCCGAAATGTTGAAGATACATTGAGGTCGCGTTGCATCACTGGGTCTTGGCTGGCGGCGGCGTGCTGGCGCCAAAAGCTTCAATCCTGCCCTGGGCCGCAGCAATGTCGTTGGTCCACGCCCTATCATCCTTTACCACGGTGGGTTTGAGCAGGATGACGAGTTCGCGCTTGACGGATGATTGCCCGCCCTTGCTGAACATTGCGCCCACGCCGGGCACATCACCCGCACCCGGCACCTTGGACCGGTTGTCACTGGCGTTCTCTGTCATCAAGCCGCCAATCACGATCACCTGGCCATCGCTGGTCTTGACCACGCTATCCGTCTCGTTGATGGTATTGACAGCAAACGGCACACGCACCGAACCCACCACCGGTTGCGAAATCTTTTCTTTTTCGACAATGCTATTCACCAGGGAGTGCACATGCAGCGTGATGTTGTCCTTCTCATCAATCTGCGGCGTCACGTCCAGTGAAATCCCCGAGAAAAACGGCTGATACTGCAAGGTGGGTGGCGTTGTTTGTGAAATGCCGCTGGTCACATTGGTCGTGCCGCCGGAAATGTTGGTCACGAAAGGTTC
>JBAQUE010000025.1:0-12600 GCA_049297315.1 Rugosibacter sp. | reverse complement strand
GCCTTGGCCATGGCGCTGAGCGCAGCATTCTTGACGCCGGTGGGTGCGCGCGCCACGGCATGCGACGCGTCGCGCGCGGCCTGGCCAATCTGCTGCATGCTGTCCTTGATATTCATGATGCGGTCCTTGTGCGCGTCAGGCGCAATGCCAGTTGCAAAAATCCGTCCCAGATGTCGCCGCTCGCCAGCCCCTTGATCATGCGGTCGATTTTCGCCGCATGCAGGAGCACGGGGCGGGCCTGCATCGCGCGCGCCTCGGTGGCCAGCGCCCACAATACCAGCGGTGGCGCGGCGTCTTCGGCGTGCAGACCTTCCAGCGTGCGCACGGCGCGCACCGTGTCGCGCGCCTTGACGGCATCGCGCAGGTCGGCGATATCGTAACGGGCGACATTCGAGAGGGCGGCCTCAATCTGCGCCAGGGAAATTTCACCGGCCGGGTAAAGCAGGCCGAGCTTCTGGATTTCCTGGTGTGCGGCGAGCAGATTGCCTTCGACATGCGTGGCGATAAATTCCAGCGCGGCGCGCGGCGCGCTCTGCTGCTGACGCGCCAGGCGTTCGGCAAGCCATTGCGGCAGGCGGGCCAGGGGCGGCGCATTGCATTCAATGACCACGCCGGCATTTGACAGCGCCGTCACCCAGGCGGCCTTCCTGGCCTGCCAGTCGAGTTCGGGCAGGGTAATCAGGGTCACTGAGCCGGGGCCAAGGGTCTTCACGTAGCGCTGCAATGCCTCGCTGCCCTCGCGCCCCGGTTTGCCGGAGGGAATGCGCAGATCGACGATTTTCGATTCGCCAAACAGCGACAGGTTGCCCGCCGCGAGAAACAGGTCATCCCAGCGAAAATTGCTGCCGGCGACGATGACTTCGCGTTCGGTAAAACCCTGCTTGCGCGCGGCGGCGCGGATGACGTCGGCGGCTTCGATGACCAGCAGCGGCTCATTGCCGTGCAGCAGGTAGAGCTGCGCGAGCGGCCGCTCAAAATGCGCGACGAGTTGTTCAGGGCGCAGCTGCATCGTCGTTTGGCGCTTGCAGCTTGGCCGCCGCTAAGCGGCGCAGCAGCTGCTGCACCAGGTCACTCTGGATGTCGCGCCAGACCAGGACTTCTTCCGATTCCTTGGAGAGCACCAGATCGTCGCTATAGGTCATGTCACGGCGGATCACGATCTGGCCGGGCGGGATATATTCCGCGCCGTTCTGCCCGCTGACCTTGAACCTGAATGTGCGCACCAGCTCATATTCGCGTGCGCGGCCGGCAGAGTTGAGCGAGAGGATGGATTTTTCCTGGCGGTCAGCGAGCACGCTCAGGGTCGCTTCGGCATCCTTGGCATCCTCGACGATGCGGGTGGGTGAGGAAGACTCGATATTGCGCTTGAGCAGTGCGTAAAGCGGTGTATTCGGCGGCAAGGCAATGTTCATCGTTTTGAAGGGCAACGCATAATTGCCGCGCAACTGAAACCCGCAGGCGGCCAGCAGGCCGGCTAAACACAGGATGATGAACAGGCGGATGGCGCGCACGGGTTGCTCCTTTTAGACAACGATATTGACCAGACGGCCGGGAACCACAATGATTTTTTTCGCCGGGTTGCCAGCCATGAACTTCTGCGCGGCTTCCGAGGCCAGCGCGGATGCCTCGATCGCCGTCTTGCCAGCGCCGACTTTTACGCGCAGGGCGCCGCGGTGCTTGCCGTTGATTTGCAGCACCAGTTCCTCTTCATCCTGCACCAGGGCGGCTTCCAGTGGTTCTGGCCAGGGCGCATCCAGGATGTCTTCGCCATAACTCAATTCACGCCACAGCGTGTGGCAGATGTGCGGCGTGATCGGCGAGAGCAGGCGCAGCAGGATGCCCAGACACTCGCTGATGACGGCCGTGCTGGACGGGCCAGCAGGTGACTTTTCCAGGCTGTTGAGTATCTTCATGGCGCTGGAAGCCACCGTGTTGAACTGCTGCTTGCCCAGGTCATAATTTGCCTGGCGCAGCAACAGATGCACTTCGCGGCGCATGGCGGCGAGCGGCTCGGGCAAGCTGTCTGCCACCGCAGCATTCGGCTGGATGGCGTCCCGCGCGGCATGCGCAAACGCCCACAGGCGGCGCAAAAAGCGATAGGCGCCGTCAACACCTGAATCAGCCCACTCCAAAGTCTGCTCTGGCGGCGCGGCGAACATCATGAAAAAGCGCGCAGTGTCGGCGCCATATTCGTTGATCAGCGATTGCGGATCAACGCCGTTGCGCTTGGACTTGGACATCGTGCCGATGCCCTGGTAATCGACAGCCTGGCCGTCGACTTTGGCCTTCGCCCCGGTGATGCGCCCGGCATCATCCCTGAGGATATCCAGCTCTTCGAGCGCGAAGTATTCGATGCCGCCCTTGGGCGTGCGGCGCGAAAAAATATGGTTGAGCACCATGCCCTGCGTCAGCAGATTGGCGAATGGTTCGTCGTAGTTGACCAGGCCGAGGTCGCGCATCACCTTGGTCCAGAAGCGCGAATACAGCAAATGCAGGATGGCATGCTCAATGCCGCCGATGTATTGGTCGACCGGCATCCAGTGGTTGGTGCGCGCATCGACCATCGCCGTGGCGTTATCCGCCGCGCAGTAGCGGGCGTAATACCAGGAGGAATCGACGAAGGTATCCATCGTGTCGGTTTCGCGGCGCGCCGGCTTGCCGCATTGCGGGCAGGCGCAGTTGACGAAATCGGCGCGCCTGGCCAGCGGGTTGCCCGAGCCATCGGGTATGCAGTCGGTGGGCAGTTGCACCGGCAACTGCTCATCCGGCACGGGCACGGCGCCGCACGCAGCGCAATGGATCAGCGGGATCGGGCAACCCCAGTAGCGCTGGCGCGAGATACCCCAGTCGCGCAGGCGGTATTGCACTTGCGTGTCGCCAAGCGCTTTTGCTTTCAGGTCGGCGGCGATGGCGGCGATGGCCTCGGCAAAATTCAGCCCGTCATATTTGCCGGAATTCACGCAATGGCCGCGCTGCTTGTCGCCATACCATTCCTGCCAGCCATCCAGCGAAAAGCTTTCGCCATCGACGGCGATCACCGGCTTGATTGGCAGGCCGTATTTTTTAGCGAAAGCAAAGTCGCGCTCATCGTGCGCCGGCACGGCCATCACCGCACCCTCACCATAATTCATCAGCACGTAGTTGCCGACCCAGACGGGCAACTGTTCGCCGGTCAGCGGGTGGGTGACGAACAGGCCGGTCGGCATGCCTTTCTTTTCCATGGTCGCCATGTCGGCTTCCATCACCGAGCCATGCTTGCACTCATCGATGAACGCCGCCAGCGCCGGATTGTCCTGCGCGGCATGGGTGGCCAGCGGATGTTCGGCGGCGACGGTGCAAAACGTGACGCCCATGATGGTGTCGGCGCGCGTTGTGAACACCCACAGCAGGTCCTGCTTGCCGTCAAGTTCATAAGGGAAGGCGAAGCGCACGCCGTAGCTCTTGCCGATCCAGTTGGCCTGCATGGTCTTGACCCGTTCCGGCCAGCCGGGCAGGGTGTCCAGCGCGGACAATAGCTCGTCGGCATACTGGGTGATGGCCAGGTAGTAACCGGGAATCTCGCGCTTTTCGACGACCGCGCCGGTGCGCCAGCCCCGGCCATCGATGACTTGCTCATTGGCCAGCACGGTTTGATCTACCGGATCCCAATTCACCACCTGGGTCTTTTTATAGGCGATGCCTTTTTCCAGCATGCGCAAGAACAGCCATTGGTTCCATTTGTAATATTCTGGCTTGCAGGTGGCCAGCTCGCGTTGCCAATCGAGGGCAAAGCCCAGCGATTGCAACTGCTGCTTCATGTAGGCGATGTTGTCATCTGTCCATTGCGCGGGCGGCGTCTTGTTCTGCATCGCCGCGTTCTCGGCGGGCAGGCCGAACGCATCCCAGCCCATCGGCTGGAGGACGTTGTAGCCGCGCATGCGGTGGTAGCGGGAGAGCACGTCGCCTATCGTATAGTTGCGCACATGGCCCATGTGCAGCCGCCCCGATGGATAGGGGAACATCGACAGGCAATAATATTTCGGTTTGTCCTGGCTTTCCGTGGCGCGAAAGCTTTGCGTGGTGTTCCAGTAGGCCTGTGCAGCCTGCTCGATTTCAGTTGGTTGGTATTTTTCCTGCATGGCCGGGCGCGGTTTTATGAGGTGCGGACAGAGTCAGGAATTATACCCAGCCCCTTGGTGGAAAGGGCTGGCAACTGATGCGTCAAACCGATGCGCCAAGCGCTTTGGCGCGCGTTGCGGCGTTTGTGTCGGCTTGCGCGGACAAGGGCCAGCCGGCCAGATGGGTGGTGGCGATATCACCCAGCGCGGCTATCCAGTCGGCGCGTTCGTTCAGGCAGGGGATGTAACGGAACTCCTTGCCGCCGGCGGCCAGAAAGGCAGCCTTGCATTCAATGGCGATTTCTTCCAGCGTTTCCAGGCAGTCGGCGACAAAGCCGGGGCAGACCACATCCACGCGCGCTGTGCCTTCGCGCGCCAGCTTTTCCAGCGTGGGCTGCGTGTAGGGCTGTAGCCATTTGGCTTTGCCAAAGCGGGACTGGAAAGTGATGGTGTAGTCATTGGCGCTCAAGCCAAGGGCTTCGGCCAGCAGGCGGCCGGTTTGCTGGCAGAAGCAGAAATAGGGATCGCCAAGCTCAAGCGAGCGGCGTGGCAAGCCGTGAAAGCTCATCACCAGGCGTTCGGCACGGCCGTTGATGGTCCAGTGCTCGCGCACGCTGGCGGCGAGCGCCGCAATGTAGCCGGGATGATCCGGATACTGTTTGACAAAGCGCAGCTCGGGCGGGTTGCGTGTGCATTTTATCCAGTCGGCCACCGCGTCCATCACGCTGGCCGTGGTGCTCGCCGCATATTGCGGGTAGAGCGGCAATATCAGCACGCGGTCCGCGCCCTGGCGTTTTAATTCGTCGAGCGTTGCGCCAATCGCGGGCAGGCCGTAGCGCATCGTCCAGGCAACCTCCACCTGCTGCCCGCGCTGGCCGAGCAGGCCCTTCAGCAGTTTGGTCTGGCATTCGGTATGCACGCGCAGTGGCGAGCCTCCCGCCATCCATATCCTGGCGTATTTGGCGGCGGATTTTGCCGGCCGCAGGTTGAGGATGATGCCGTGGAGAATCAGCCACCAGAGCAGGCGCGGAATTTCCACGACGCGCGGATCCCACAGGAACTGCTTCAGGTAACGGCGCACTGCCGATGTCGTGGGCGCGTCCGGCGTGCCGAGATTGACGAGGAGTATGGCGGTGCGGCGGGCATCACCGTGGCGGTGTGCGGGTTCAGCGGCGTAGCGGGACATGTCAGGATGTGGAGAGCGCCGAAGAAAGCAGCTTGGCGGTGATGTCGACAATCGGGATGACGCGCTCGTAAGCCATGCGCGTCGGGCCGATCACGCCGATGGTGCCGACCACCTGGCCATCGACTTCGTAAGGCGCGGCGACCACGCTGCATTCGTCCAGCGGGGCAATGCCGGATTCGCTGCCGATGAATACCTGCACGCCTTCGGCGCGGCCGGAGAGTTCCAGCAGCTGGGCGAGCATGGTTTTCTGCTCGAACAGGTCGAACAGGCGGCGCAGGCGGGTCATGTTGGACGTCAGGTCGTGTACATCCAGCAGGTTTTTTTCGCCGCTGATCACGTACTGTTGCGAAGTCTCGGTGATGGCCTGGCTGCTGGCGGCCAGCGCCGCCGTCATGAGTTCGGACATGTCGGCGCGCAGCTGGTGCAGGTCTTCCGTGACATTGGCGCGGATCTGGTCCAGATCAAGCCCGGCATAATGCTGATTGAGATAGTTTGCGGCGGTGACCAGTTCAGCCGGCGAGTAGCTGCGCTGTGTGAACAGGATGCGATTCTGCACATCGCCGTTGGCGGTGACGATGATGAGCAGGATGCGCTTGTCAGACAGCCCGAGAAATTCGATTTGCCGGATGCGCGGCTGCTGCCGCCGCGGGGCGAGCACCACGCCGGCAAAGGCGGTGAGTTGCGAGAGCAGTTGCGAGGCCTGGCTGATCACCCGCTGCGGCTGGTCAGGCTGCATGGCCGTGCGGATTTCGGACAGGTCGTTGCTGGCCAGCGGGCGCATGGTCAGCAGCGAATCGATAAACAAACGATAGCCCAGCGGCGTGGGCACGCGCCCGGCCGAGGTATGCGGGCTGGAGATAAAGCCCATTGCCTCCAGATCCGACATCACGTTGCGGATCGTGGCGGGGGATAGTTCCAGGTTGGAATACTTCGAGAGCGCGCGCGAACCGACAGGTTGCCCATCGGTGATGTAATGTTCGATCAGGGTTTTGAGCAGTGTCTGGGCGCGTGGGTCGAGCATGTCTGCGATTCTAATCAGAAAATCCTGCCGCCGCACGGTTTCCTGCTTGCCCTGACAGGCAGGGTTTGCTATAGTGCCGGGCTTCCCTTGCTCCACCCGTTCGCATGCGGGGGGGCTAACCTAACCAAAAGGAGATTGCATGCGCCATTACGAAATCGTTTTTATCGTCCATCCGGACCAATCCGAGCAGGTTCCTGCCATGATCGAGCGTTACAAGACGCTGGTCACCGCGCGTTCCGGCATCATCCATCGTCTGGAAGACTGGGGCCGCCGCCAGATGGCTTACCCGATCCAGAAAGTGCATAAGGCGCATTACGTGCTGATGAACATCGAATGCGACAGCGAAGGCCTCGCCGAGCTTGAAAATGCCTTCAAGTTCAATGACGCCGTGCTGCGCCATCTGACCATCAAGACGCGCAAGGCGGTGAGCATTCCTTCGCCGATGATGAGGGAAGAGAAGGCGCGCTCCCTGAATCAGGGCGAAGCCAAGGCGCCTGAGGCCGCATCGGCGCCCGCTCCTGTGGAGGCGCCGGCTGCCGCTTGAGGTGGACCGGGAATTGTCCAGCAACCTGACGCAGTTGTCGGGCTGTCTGCTAGAGCGCGGTGCATTGCGACGCACGCCAGCCGGGATTCCGGTGCTTGAATTTACCCTTGCCCACCAATCGACCCAGATCGAGTCGGACGTTGAGCGCAAGGTGGAATGCGAGATGGGCTGCATCGTCGCCGGGCAACTGGCGCATGTCCTGGCTAATACCAAGCCGGGTGATGCGCTGAAGCTGACAGGTTTTCTCGCCGCACGCAGCCTCAAGCGACGGACACCGGTATTGCACGTAAATACAATCGAATTTTTGGAAGGAACTGAAAATGGCATTCAAACCAAAAGGTAAGGCCGCCCTCAAGGGCAAGAACGACAAGGGCCGCAGCATGTTCAAGCGGCGCAAATTCTGCCGCTTCACGGTAGAAAAAATTGAAGAAGTTGACTACAAGGATGTCGAAATCCTCAAGGACTTCATCGCTGAAAACGCACGCATCATGCCGGCGCGCATCACCGGCACCAAGACGCACTATCAGCGCCAGTTGTCGACGGCCATCAAGCGCGCCCGTTTCCTGGCGCTGATGCCCTACACCGATCTGCACCAGTAAGCCGGGAGAAAAACATGCAAATTATTTTGATGGAAAAAGTAGTCAACCTCGGCAACCTGGGCGATGAAGTCAAGGTCAAGGATGGTTATGCCCGCAACTACCTGCTGCCGCAAGGCAAGGCCAAGCGCGCGACAGAAGCCAACCGCAAGGTCTTTGAAGCCAAGCGCGCCGAGCTGGAAGCCGTGCAAGCCAAGCTGCTGGCCGAAGCGCAAGCGCAGGCGGCCAAGCTGGATGGCCTGATGCTGCAAATCACCCGCAAGACCGGCATGGACGGCCGCCTGTTTGGTTCGGTGACGAATATCGACATCGCCGAGGCGCTGCATGCGCAAGGCCAGGAAGTCGAGCGTTCATCCATCCGCTTGCCGCAGGGGCCGCTCAAGACGGTGGGCGATACGCCGGTTGAAATCGCCCTGCACGGCGATGTGGTTGCCACGGTCACGGTATCCGTACTCGGCGAGCACTAAACACCGCTATCGCAACAAAGTACACCGGGCCGCTTGTCGATCGACAGGCGGCCCGGTGTTTTTTATTGCACTGCGGATAATCCATGCACCGCATTTACACAGCTTGTGCACACAATTTCCACAGCTTATGCACTTATCAGCGCGCAACTTGCAGGGTAGACTTGCCCATTCATTGCGGAGATCACCATGGCCAATATTCGCACGCTCAATACGAACCCATCCGCGAACCCATCCGCGACCCCATCCGTCGATGCACAGGTCGCTGCACTCAAGCTGCCACCGCATTCGGTCGAGGCGGAACAATCCCTGATCGGCGGCTTGCTGATCGATAACAGCGCCTGGGACCGGATTGCCGACGTGGTGCGTGAAACCGATTTTTACCGCGACGACCACCGGCGCATTTTTCGCCACATCGGCAAGCTGATCCAGCGCGGGCGTCCGGCGGATGTAGTCACCGTGTATGAGTCGATTGACCAGTCCAACGAGATCGACCAGACCGGCGGCCTGGCTTACCTTGGTGAAATCGCCAATGCCACGCCATCGGCGGCGAATATCCGCCGCTATGCCGAAATCGTCCGCGAACGCGCCATCCTGCGCCGGCTGGTCACCGTGGGCGACGAAATTGCCGGCAATGCGCTGAACCCGGCCGGGCGCGACGTCAAGCAATTGCTCGACGATGCCGAGCGGCGCATATTCGAGATCGCCGAATCCGGGCAGCGCGACAGCAGCGGCTTTGTGCCCATCCAGCCGCTGCTCGGCGAAGTCGTCGAGCGCATGGAGGCGTTGCTCGCGCGTGACAGCCAGTCCGACATCACCGGCGTACCGACAGGTTTTGTCGACCTTGACCGCATGACCTCCGGCCTGCAGGCGGGCGACATGATCGTCGTCGCTGGCCGCCCCTCGATGGGCAAAACCGCATTCGCGCTGAACATCGCCGAGCATGTCGGCGTTGAGCTGCGCCAGCCGGTGGCCATCTTCAGCCTGGAAATGTCCGGGCCGCAACTCGCCTCGCGCTTCCTGTCATCCGTTGGCCGCATCGACCAAAGCAAGTTGCGCACCGGCCGCCTGACCGATGAAGAATGGGGGCGGCTGACCGTCGCGCTGGGCAAGCTGCACGAAGCGCCGATCCATATCGACGAGACCGGCGCCATCAATTCCACCGACCTGCGCGCCCGCGCGCGGCGCCTGCACCGCCAGTTCGGCAAGCTCGGCCTGATCGTGATCGATTACCTGCAACTCATGAGCTCCAACGGCTACGGCGAAAACCGCGCCACCGAAATCTCCGAAATTTCACGCTCGATCAAGGCGCTGGCGAAAGAACTGCAAGTGCCCATCATCGCCCTCTCGCAGCTTTCGCGCAAAGTGGAAGAGCGCATCGACAAGCGGCCCTTGATGAGCGACCTGCGCGAATCCGGCGCCATTGAACAAGATGCCGACATCATC
Organism: Rugosibacter sp.; assembly: GCA_049297315.1. Taxonomy (GTDB): domain Bacteria; phylum Pseudomonadota; class Gammaproteobacteria; order Burkholderiales; family Rhodocyclaceae; genus Rugosibacter. Next base: position 3,246 of record JBAQUE010000025.1, on the reverse strand, counting down.
ATGATGATGTACCGCGAGGAATACTACAAGCCCGATACGCCCGACAAAGGCACGGCCGAAGTGATCATCGGCAAGCACCGCAACGGCCCCGTAGGCACGGCGAAAATGACCTTCATCGGCGAATACACGCGATTCGAAAACTACGCTTCGGGCATGCGGTAGACGTTAAAAGTCGGCGCTGGCGATACGGCGGCGAGATAAAACTGAAAGTGCCGCAAGGGGGATGCTATCGTGCAGTGAAGGTTCTGGTAATCCTCTATCAGATCAAAGCTGTTGTATGGGGTTGTGGAATTTAGCGGATACGCGGCTTGATTTTGGGCAACGGATTTAATCCATTTGGATGAACCCGGATATTCCAGTACATTACTCATGGTCAATATCTCACTCAGAAAAACCGTGGTATGAGCCAAAGCAGATAACCTGGATTTTTGATCATCTTGTGAAGCTGACCGATAAATCAAACTAACCAGCCAGTGATTTCCGCATACCACGCCAAATTCTTCGCTTACGAGCTTACCCGCCGCTGCCCGCCGGATAGTGTGGAGAAGCTTGCGGGTGCGCTCGTCGATGCGCAAGTCGATCTCAACCCGCATCAAGTCGATGCGGCATTGTTCGCGTTCAACTCGCCGCTTTCCAAAGGGGCGCTGCTGGCCGACGAGGTGGGCCTGGGCAAGACCATCGAGGCGGGCCTCGTGCTTTCGCAGAAGTGGGCGGAGCGCAAGCGGCGAATTCTGGTCATCACGCCCTCCAACCTGCGCAAGCAGTGGTTTCAGGAGCTGGCCGAAAAATTCTTCCTGCCCTGCCGGATTCTCGAAGCCAAGCCCTACAACGCCGCGATCAGGCAAGGCCGGTTCTGCCCTTTTGAAGTACCCGAAATCGTCATCTGTTCCTACCAGTTCGCCAAGAGCAAGGCCGGCGACATTCAGGCCGTGCCGTGGGATCTGGTGGTGATCGACGAGGCGCACCGGCTGCGCAACGTTTACAAACCGTCGAACGTCATCGCCAACACGCTCAAACTGGCGTTGGCCGGCAAGCGCAAGCTGCTGCTTACGGCGACACCCTTACAGAATTCCTTGCTGGAGCTGTTCGGACTGGTGAGTTTCATCGACGAACACACCTTCGGCGACTTGAAGAGCTTCCGCGAGCAGTTCGCCAATCTGAATCAGGAGCAGGTACCAGCACGCGGTGCTCAAGTATCTTTCCAGTGGCGTCATGACCAATACCAGCTTGCGCGAGCGGTTCAAACTGGCCGAAAGCCAGCGTTCTCCCATTTCCCGGTTGATTCGCGACGCCCTGGAGGCAGGTCGGATCAAGCGCAAAGACCCGAATGCCATATCGTCCAAGTTCACCGAATATCTGCCGTACTGGGGCTAGATGCTTGCTTGCCTTGAAAACGACATGACGAGAAAAGCTCTTATAAATCAGTCAGTTTTTGCTTGCCTGGAAAACGGCGGCGGAAGAACCCCTACGGCCAGAGAGCCTTTGAACCGATGACCAAGAAACAAAAACTCGAACTCACCTGGATTGGCAAGGAGAACCGGCCGAAGCTGGAGCCGCGCATCTTGCTGGAAGACCCGGCGAAGAGTTATCACGCCGGGCGCCGTGTCGCCAGCGCCGACTTTTTCGACAATCGGCTGATCTTCGGCGACAACCTGCTGGCGCTGAAGGCGCTGGAGGCGGAGTTTTCGGGCAAGGTGAAATGCGTGTTCATTGATCCGCCCTACAACACCGGCAGCGCCTTCACGCATTACGACGACGGGGTGGAGCACTCGATCTGGCTGTCGCTGATGCGGGATCGGCTGGAGATCATCCGGCGGTTGTTGTCGGATGATGGTTCATTGTGGATCACGATTGACGACAACGAGGCGCATTATTTGAAGGTGATGTGTGATGAAGTATTTGGGCGCAACAACTTTGCTGCGAATTGCCTGTGGCAGAAGGTTTACTCGGAGAGGATGGATGCCCGTGGTTTCAGTGTTTCCCACGACCACATCCTTGTGTACAGTAAGACTGATCACTTCGTGCCCATTCAACTCTTCAAGGACCAGAATTCCGCGCAGTTCGGTTTTCTCGATGAAACGACGGGCAAGTACTACCGGCGCCGGTCACTTCGTAAGGAAGGCTCCGAGTCGAGGCGTCAGGACCGACCTTCCATGTGGTATCCCATCAAGGCACCGGACGGTTCAGATGTTTGGCCGATCAAACCGGACGGGACGGAGGGCCGCTGGCGATGGAAGGGGGAGAACGTTCCCGCGAATGCGGACTTCCTTGAGTACGTGAAGAAAGAGGATCGTTGGGAAATTTACGTCAAGCAGTTCTTGGAGGAGAGTGCAACGCGGCCGCCCGCAACATTTTGGCCTAGCGAGGAGGTCGGCCATAACCATGAAGCCAAGCTTGAGGTACGCGCCTTCAACGCCGCAAACGTCTTCGATACGCCAAAGCCTGAGAGGTTGATAAAGCGCGTGCTCGAAGTCGCCACCAATCCCAACGACCTCGTCCTCGATTCCTTCGCCGGCTCTGGCACCACTGGCGCCGTCGCCCACAAAATGGGCCGGCGCTGGATCATGATCGAGCTGGGCGAGCACTGCCACACGCACATCATTCCGCGCCTGCAAAAAGTCATCGACGGCGAAGACCAAGGCGGCATCAGCAAGGCGGTGGGCTGGCAGGGCGGCGGCGGCTTCCGCTACTACCGCCTGGCGCCCTCGCTGCTGGAAAAGGACAAGTGGGGCAACTGGGTCATCCACCACGACTACAACGCCGCGATGCTGGCCGAGGCGCTGTGCAAACTGGAAGGCTTCAGCTATGCGCCGTCGGATGCGGTGTATTGGCAGCACGGCCATTCCACCGAGCGGGATTTCATCTATGTGACCACCGCCAGCCTGACCCATGAGCAGTTGCAGCAGCTCGCCGACGAGGTGGGGCCGGAGCGGTCGCTGCTGGTGCTGTGCACCGCCTTCCGCGTCACGGGGAAAAATGCGGCCGATGCCTACCCGAACCTGACGGTGAAGAAGATTCCCAAGCAGGTGCTGTCGCGCTGCGAGTGGGGGCATGACGATTACTCCTTGCAGGTGGAGAACCTGCCCAAGGAGTCGCCCAAGCCCTGTCAACAGGCGCTGTTCGGCAACGCTGGAGGGATGAATGGCGAACCCGGTTAACTCGCTGGATGAATATATTTCCGATGCGGTGCGTCGGAAATTGCTGGCATCGATTCAACATCGGTCGATTCTCCACGCATCGCGTGGA
>JBAQUE010000024.1:0-7098 GCA_049297315.1 Rugosibacter sp. | reverse complement strand
GGATACGACGCCAGCTTTGCCGCGTTGGAAGACCGTTGCGGCGTGGATGTGATCCTCGTTGGCGATTCGCTCGGCAATGTGCTGCAAGGCAAGACCTCGACCTTGCCGGTGACCATGGCGCAAATGGTGTATCACACCGAATGCGTTGGCCACATGGCGCAGCGCGCGATGTGCGTGACCGACATGCCGTTTGGCAGCTATCACGAATCCTTCGATCAGGCCATGCGCAATGCCGTGCGGCTGCTCGCCGCCGGCGCTGAAATGGTCAAACTGGAAGGCGGTGAAGTGATGGCCGGGACCGTGCATTTTCTGGTTGAACGCGGCGTGCCGGTGTGCGCGCACATTGGCTTGACCCCGCAATCGGTGCATGCCTTGGGCGGCTACCGTGTGCAGGGGCGCGGTGATGCGGCCGCTGCGCGCATGAAGGCCGATGCGCAGGCGCTGGAAGATGCGGGGGCGAGCATGATGGTGATGGAAATGGTGCCAGCCGGGCTGGCCGGTGAAATCACACGCATGCTCACAGCCTGCGCCACGATAGGCATTGGCGCGGGCAAGGATTGCGACGGCCAGGTGCTGGTGCTGCATGACATGCTGGGCGTGTATCCCGGCAAGAAAGGCCGTTTCGTGAAGGACTTCATGGTTGAGGCCAAAAGCATTGACGGGGCGGTCACCGCGTATGTCCAGGCAGTCAAGGACGGCAGCTTTCCCGCGCCGGAGCACTGTTACTGATGCAGGTCCATGCAACGATTGCCAGCCTGCGCGCGGCGCGCGCTGCGGTAGGAAATACGACAGAACCTGCGCAACGCGTCGCTGTCGTGCCTACGATGGGTAACCTGCATGCCGGACATATTTCCCTGATGCGCCAGGCGCGCGACCATGCCGATGTGGTGATCGCCACGATTTTCGTGAATCGCCTGCAATTCCGCCCCGGTGAGGATTTTGAAAAATATCCGCGCACCTTTGCGGCCGATTGCGCGCAGTTGGAAGCCGCAGGCGTTGACCATCTGTTTGCGCCCGATGAGGCCGAGATGTATCCGCAGCCGCAAACCTATCATGTCGAGCCGCCGGCGGATCAGGCGAACATTCTGGATGGCGAGTTTCGCCCCGGCCATTTTCGCGGCATGGCCACCGTGGTGTTGAAGTTGCTGAACATCACCCAGCCGTATGTCGCCTTGTTCGGCAAGAAGGATTACCAGCAGTTGATGGTCATCCGCAACATGGTGGCTGACTTTAATCTGCCGGTAAAAGTCATCGGTGGCGAGACGGTGCGCGCCGAGGATGGCCTGGCGTTATCGTCGCGGAATGGTTATTTGTCAGCGGCAGAACGCGCCGAGGCGCCACGCCTGTTTCAGGTATTGCGCCGCTTGGTTATCGCTGTGCGAGAGGGGCGCGCTGATTTTGCCCGGCTGGAGCAGGATGCCATGGCTGAATTGCAGACCCATGGCTGGGTGCCGGAATATGTTGCATTACGTAAAAAACTTGATTTACAATGCGCGCCCGTTCACGATTCCGGGTTGGTGGTGCTGGCGGCTGCACGTTTGGGCAGTACGCGCCTCATCGACAACCTCGAAGTTTAGGCCACTGCGATGCGCTCATGCCGGTGGTGCGCCAGCAACGGAAAGTATGCGCCAGCTTTAATGTGGCGGTGTGATATGTCCCAATGGCAGTTGCCTCCCTTTTGCATGAGAAAGGAACAACAATGCAGCGCATGATGCTGAAATCGAAAATTCACCGCGTTACGGTGACTCAGGCCGAGCTGCACTACGAAGGTTCCTGTGCGATTGATGAAAACCTGCTTGACGCAGCGGACATCAAGGAATACCAGCAGATCGACATTTACAACGTGAATAATGGCGAGCGTTTTACCACTTACGCGATCCGTGCCGAACGCGGTACCGGAACCATCTCGGTGAATGGCGCCGCCGCGCGCAAGGCCGCCCCGGGCGACCTGTTGATCATTGCCAGCTACGTGATGATGAATGAAGTCGAACTGGCGGCGTTTGAGCCTGACCTGGTGTATGTGGATGCAAGGAACCGCATGACCAACCACAGCAGGAAAATACCGGCGCAAGCCGCAGCCTGATTTGCCTGTCGGCAGTAAAAAAAGCCCGCGCCGCAAAACGGCGCGGGCTTTTTGCTATTGCGCCATGCGCAGTTGATTACTTCTTGTTCAAGCCACCGAGCAACGCCGCCACCGTGCGTTGCGGGCGGGTGACGGATGATTTTGCCGATGTTTCCACCGTGGCGCTAGCCTTGTTTTCGTAAGGCTTGTTGGGGTCGAAGTCAAGTTTTGGCAAATGCGCCATTTGCGCATTGGGCGATGGCCTGGAAGAAGCCGGGCGATGATCGCGCGGTTTTTCGAGGCGCGCGCGTGGACGTTCTTCGCGGGGCCGGTTTTCCGGCTTGGCGGCGCGTGCATGACGGGGCCCTTGCTGTGCGGGGCGCGAGTCTTCAGCATGCTTTTCAGTATCCGCATCTTCAAGCGCAAACTGCCCGGTGTCCGCGCGTTCTATCGTGTGCTTGATGAGTTTTTCAATGTCTTGCAGATAGGTTTTTTCTTCCGGCGCGAACAGCGAGATGGCCATGCCCTGCTTGCCCGCGCGGCCGGTGCGGCCGATGCGATGGACATAATCTTCCGCCGTGTGCGGCAGCTCGTAATTGATCACATGCGGCAGGTCGTCGATGTCCAGGCCGCGGGCGGCGACATCGGTGGCGACCAGCACGCGAATCCTGCCGGTCTTGAAGCCTTCCAGCGCTTCGGTACGCTGCGCCTGGCTTTTGTCGCCATGGATGGCATCGGCGGCGATGCCCTGGCGGGCGAGATACACGGCCAGGCGGCTGGCGCCGAACTTGGTGCCGACGAAGACCAGCACCTGGCTCATTTCTTCCTGCGCCAAAAGCTTCGTCAGCAGGACGCGCTTGAGGTTGCTGGCGACGGCATATACGCGGTGCGTGATGGTTTCGCTGACTGCATTGCGGCGCGCCACTTCAATCAGCTTGGGCGACTTCAACATGCTGTCGGCCAGCTTTTTGATTTCAGCGGAAAACGTGGCGGAGAACAACAGGCTCTGGCGCGCCGTGGGCAGCATGGCGAGGATGCGCCGGATATCGGGCATGAAGCCCATGTCCAGCATGCGGTCGGCCTCATCTAGCACCAATACTTCGACCGAGGCGAAGCTCACGCTTTTTTGCTGCACGTGGTCGAGCAGGCGGCCCGGCGTGGCGACGACGATTTCGCGGCCTTCGCGCAGCTCGGCAATTTGCGGCTTGATATCGACGCCGCCATAAATGCACACCGAGCGCAACGGTAAATGTTTGCTGTAGGTGACCACGCTTTCATGCACCTGCATCGCCAGTTCGCGCGTCGGCGCGAGAATCAGCGCGCGCACCGGATGGCGGGCGGGCGAGGGCGAACTGCTGGCATACGGCGCCAGGCGTTGCAGCAGAGGCAGCGTGAAGCTGGCTGTTTTGCCGGTGCCGGTTTGCGCGCCGCCCATGACGTCGTGGCCCGCCAGGACGATGGGGATGGCTTGCGCCTGGATTGGTGTGGGTGCGGTGTAGCCGGTATCCTTCACGGCGCGCAACAGCTCGGGGATCAGGCCGAGTGCATCGAATGTCTGCGTAAAAGTCGGTGCTGGTGAGACGGCGTCAGGCGTTTCTGCGCCAAGGGGGGATGTGTTTGCGTTCAATCGGACTCCTGAATCGGCCTGCCCTTTTGAGGGGGAACCGGTTCAGGCAGCGAAATACTTGAAAATGCTGGACGGCGGAATGCCGGATTGCAGGCCAACCGGCATTGCCTGCGGGTGACATTGTATTACACTCGGGCGGATCACGCTTTGGCTGCTTTACCACAGTCTTGCGTACTATCAGGGAATAACCACCATGAAATTTTTCAATCTGGGGAAGAGCGATCTGTGCGTCTCTTCCATCTGCCTGGGCACCATGACCTTTGGCGAGCAAAACAGCGAAGCCGAGGCGCATGAACAGCTTGACCATGCGTTGGCGCAGGGCATCAACTTCATCGATGCCGCCGAGATGTATCCGGTGCCGACGCGCGCCGCAACCAGTGGCGCGACCGAGCGTTACATCGGCACCTGGCTCAAGCATCAGGTGCGCGACCGCATCGTGCTGGCCACCAAGGCGGCGGGCGCGGGACGAGAAATCAAATGGATACGCGATGGCAACCCGCGCTTTGACCGGAAGAACCTGCGCGCCGCTGTCGAGGCTTCGCTGGCGCGTTTGCAAACCGACTATATCGACCTCTACCAGTTGCACTGGCCGGACCGCAATGTGCCGATTTTTGGCCAGTATCAGTTTGATCCGCAAAAAGAACGCGATTTCGTGCCCTTTGCCGAAACCCTGCAAGCGCTCGACGAACTGGTGAAGGAAGGCAAGATTCGCCACATTGGTTTGTCCAACGAAACACCCTGGGGCGTGATGCAGTTTCTGCAGGTAGCGGAGCAACTGGGGCTGCCGCGTATCGTGTCGATCCAGAATGCCTACAGCCTGCTCAACCGCACCTGGGAAACGGGCCTGGCCGAAACCGCCTACCGCGAAAACATTTCACTGCTGGCTTACTCGCCGCTGGCTTTCGGTTTTCTGTCAGGAAAATATCTGGCGGACCCGCAGGCCAAAGGCCGCGCGACCTTGTTCGATGGCTTTGCCCAGCGCTATGCGAAACCCAACGTGCAGCCGGCGGTGGCGGCGTATGTCGATTTGGCCAAACGCCACGGCATGACGCCGGTGCAGTTTGCGTTGTCGTTTGTCGCCTCGCGCTGGTTCGTTGGCAGCACAATCATCGGCGCGACGACGCTGGCGCAGCTAAAGGAGAACATTGCGGCTTGCGCGCAGCCGCTGGCGGAAGAGGTGTTGCAGGAAATCGAGGCGCTGCATCTGCGCTATACCAACCCGGCGCCTTGAGGTTTTGTTACGCATGCGCCAGCAGCCTGGTGCGCAGTGATCCCAGCGCCTGCCATTGCTGGCGTTCTGCGTTGCCGGTGACATAGGCGGGTAAATCTTCCTCGGGTATTTCACGCAGCGCCTTGAAGGTGCGCTCCAGTATGCCGGGCTGCGGCAGCATGGGGCCGAAAAACAGCACCTGGTCGCCACGCAGGATCAGCAGCGTGGGAAAGTTTTCGACCTCGGCATGGCCTATCCAGCCGGCCTCGTCCTCGATGTCCACCCAGCGGAAGGCGGTATCGGTAAATCGAGCCGCCAGCGCGTCAAACCCGGCGCGGTAATCGCGGCAGGTATCGCACCAGGCGGCGCACAGGCAGGCGACCAGATAGCGGGGGACAGGAGGGTTCGACAGGGGGTCAGGCATTTGATGCTGCGCCCGGCGGGCGCATGTGCAAGAATCAAACGCCGATTCTAGCTTGCCTGCTTAGAGAAAATCAGGATGGATGACCGTGCGCAGCACCGTTTGCGATTCGTCTTCACGCGTGCGGCCGGAGAGCCACCAGAGCGCGCCTTTTTTGATCGGCCAGTCGGCTTGCTCGCCGCTGATCAACAGCGAGGCAAGGCGCCCCAGCGACGGCTGATGACCGATCACCAGCACCGCGCCGCTTTGTTCGGGCCAGTGGGTCGCGGAAAGGATGTCAGCCACCGTCGCATCAACGCCGACTTTTGGTTCGAGTTCGTAGGGCAGTTCCAGCGCATGCGCGGTTTGCTGGGTACGCTCGGTCGGACTGACCAGGATGCGCCGCTTGCGCGGCAGATGCTGCTGCAACCAGTGCGCGACCTTCTTCGCCTGTTTCTCGCCACGGGCGGTCAGGCGGCGCTTGTGGTCGGCAACTGCCTCATTGCCATCTTCGGCCTCGGCGTGGCGCCAGAGAATCAAATCCATATCCATCCTCCACTTTTTTAAGTCCGCCAGTTTAGGTGGCGTAGATGACGGGCTCGTGACGCCGCAGGGAACACAGCGGAGAAATCACCTACTTAAACGCCGGCAGATGCAGCCGTTCAAGGCGCTTCAAGGCATTGGGCACGGTCGCCAGCAAAGCCGCGTAGCGCGGCCCGTGCCAGCCGCCGACCAGCGTGACGGCTTCGCGCAGGAGGGGATCATCGCCGGCGCAATCCATCAGCAAATCGCCTGCCTGGGCCAGGTCGTTGAGCTGGCCGAGTGTGTTTTGCAAGCGGGTGAGTTGGCGCAAGGCATCGCGTTGTTCACGGGGGGAGGCGAGCGGGCTGAAAAATTCCATGGCATAGCGCAGGCGTTTGCCGGCGATGCGCAGGGCGTGCAAGGACGCAGGGTTGTCGATGCGCGCCGCACGGGCCTGACGCATCACCTGTTTGCCCAGGCGCCGCAGACGCTGCGCAGCGAAGCTGGCGAGCGAGGGCGATGGCTGCGCGGGTGGTTGCGTAGCGGGTGCGCCGTCCAGCCCAGAAACGTCCAGAGACGGAGTCAAAGGTTCAAAAAACGGCTCTGCACAAAAACGTGTTCCAACCAGGATTTGCAGCGCAGTCAGCAACATGTGGCCATAGCTGGGGGCCCGCAGCAAGGCATTCGCTGCTTTGCGTGCGTGATGACGACGCAACATGATTTGGTTGGACAGGGCGGCCAGCCGTGGTTCGTCAGGCAGGGCGGCGAGCACCATGGCGACAATTTCAGTGTGCAGCACGTCCAGATCGCGCACATGGCCAAGCTGCTTCATCAGCGGCCTGAAGGCTGCCTTCAATGGTTGCGCAAAATCCGCTGGCAGGATGGGCGAAAAAAGCCGCAGTGCGGCGCGCAGCCGGCGTGTGGCGACGCGCATCTGGTGGATGTATTCGGGGTTTTCCGTCGCCATCGCGCCCGCGTGGTTTTGCTGCATCTGGTCGAGGCAGGCGAGGGCGATGCGGCGGAACGCATCCAGCGGCGGCATGTCGCCGCTGAGCGCAATGTCAGCGGCTTTGGCGGGCTGTGCTGCAACGGCTGTGTATAGGTGGTAGCCGCGTTCTGCCTTGGAGGATGCGGCGGGGGTGAGCGCCATGCGTTTAGCCAGCGGCAAGGCCAGTGCAAACAGGGCATCCAGCGGCGCACCGGCAAGTTCCAGTTCGAGTTCGGAAATGGCGGCGCGCCGCTCATTGGCGATAATCCAGCCACGGTCCAGCGTGAGC
>JBAQUE010000023.1:0-1756 GCA_049297315.1 Rugosibacter sp. | reverse complement strand
GCGCAGAGCAATGACCCGGCGCCTGTGCCGGTGATAAATGTGGCGATCAACAGCGTCACGCCCATCTCATCGCCGCCCAGGATGTTTTTCGCATATGCCGGAAACTGGGCAAGAAACAGCGCGCCATACAGCCAGAACCACGAGATGCCGAGAATGGCGGCAAAAGCAGGACGGTTTTTATACGCAGCGGCAAGATTGCGCCAGGTCTCGGCGAGCGGGTTGCGGCTCACGCGCAAAGTCGGCGCTGGCGGTACGGCGGCAGGGATGAAACGCGCCGCAAAATAGCCGCCGCTGGCGACCAGCAGCCCGGCCAGCGTGATCCAGATCGTGGCGCCGGGCGCAGCGGCAAGCAAACCGCCGAGCAGCGTGCCGCCCAGAATGGCGATGAAGGTTCCCGCTTCGACCAGCGCATTGCCGCTCACCAGTTCATCGGCGCGTAGATGCTGCGGCAGGATCGCATACTTGATCGGGCCGAACAGCGTCGAATGCAGGCCGAGCAGGAACAGCGCCGCGAATAAAATTTCAATGCGCCGCGCCATGAAACCGACGCCCGCCACCAGCACGATAAGGATTTCGAGCAGCTTGACCAGGCGCGCCAGCAGCGCCTTGTCGTACTTGTCAGCGAGTTGTCCAGCCGTGGCGGAGAACAGGAAAAACGGCAGGATGAAAATCCCCGCCGCAAGATTGGCCAGCAAACCAGGCGTGAGTGTCGTCCAGCTCGCGGCCTGGAAGGTGAGCAGCACGACCATCGCATTCTTGATGACATTATCATTCAGCGCGCCCAGCAACTGGGTGATGAACAGTGGCAGGAAACGCCGCTGGCGCAACAGGTTGCCGGAATTTTCCATCGGCTCGTTCATGCCCGCTCAGGCCTTGAGCAAGGCCTCGCGGCCGCCCAGCCAGCGCTGCAAATGCGCATCCGCGATGGCGGGATTTTCGCGCAGCAACTTGTCCGCCAAAGCCTGCGCCTGCTCGACCAGCGCACTATCCTGCAAATCGGCGTAGCGCAGCAGGGGCAGGCCGCTCTGCCGCGCGCCGACAAATTCGCCGGGGCCGCGCAAACGCAAATCCTCGCGCGCAATCTCGAAGCCGTCGGCACTCTCGAAAATCACCTTGAGCCGCGCCCGCGCAATCTGGCCCAGCGGCTGCGCGTAAATCAGGATGCACGCCGATTGCGCCGCACCGCGCCCGACACGACCGCGCAGCTGGTGCAATTGCGCGAGGCCAAAACGCTCGGCATGTTCGATCACCATCAAGCTCGCATTCGGCACATCGACGCCGACTTCGATCACCGTGGTCGCCACCAGCACGTGGATCTGCCTGGCCGCAAAGGCCGCCATCACCGCCGCCTTTTCTTCCGCCTTGAGCCGGCCATGCACGAGACCCACGCGCAAATCGGGCAGATCGGCCGCCAGCCGGGCAAAAGTTTCCTGCGCCGTTTGCAGTTGCAGGGTTTCGCTCTCTTCGATCAGCGGACACACCCAATACGCCTGGCCACCATCGCGGCAGGCGGCATGCACGCGGGCGATGACTTCATCGCGGCGCGCGTCAGACACCAGCTTGGTGGTCACCGGCGTGCGGCCGGGCGGCAACTCGTCGAGCACCGAGACATCCAGGTCGGCGTAATAACTCATCGCCAGCGTGCGCGGGATCGGCGTCGCCGACATGGCCAGCTGGTGCGCAAACTGCCCCTTCTCTTTCAAGGCCAGGCGCTGACGCACGCCGAAGCGGTGCTGCTCATCGACAATCGCCAGGC
>JBAQUE010000022.1:0-2541 GCA_049297315.1 Rugosibacter sp. | reverse complement strand
CGCGCTCAAGAAAACCGGCATCGCCATCAAGATCGTGACCGGGGACAGCGATCTGGTGACCCGCCACGTCTGCGCCGAACTGAAAATTCCGGTGACAGGCATCTTGACCGGCAAGGAGATCGCACAGCTGGACGATCACGCCCTGCAAGCCCGGGTGGAGGCCGTGAACCTGTTCTGCCGCGTCAATCCGGCGCAAAAGGAGCGCGTGATCCGGGCGCTCCGCGCGCGCGGCCATGTGGTCGGCTATCTGGGCGATGGCATCAACGATGCGCCATCCCTGCACGCGGCGGATGTCGGCTTGTCGGTCGATTCGGCCGTGGATGTTGCCAAGGAGGCGGCCGACATGATCCTCCTGCAACAGGATCTGCATGTGCTGCATGCTGGCGTGCTGGAAGGGCGGCGCACCTTTGGCAACATCATGAAGTACATCATGATGGGCACCAGTTCCAACTTCGGCAACATGTTCAGCATGGCCGGCGCTTCGCTGTTCCTGCCTTTTTTGCCCATGTTGCCGACGCAGATTCTGCTCAACAACATTCTCTATGACCTCTCGGAAATTCCCATCCCGCTGGACAAGGTGGACAGCAGCGAAACGCGAACCCCGCGCGTGCTGGACATGAATTTCGTGCGCAATTTCATGCTCGTGATCGGGCCGGTCAGCTCGCTGTTCGACTTCCTCACCTTTTACCTCATGCTGGTCGTTTTTCAGGCGAATGAAAAACTGTTTCAGACCGGCTGGTTCGTTGAATCGCTATGCACCCAAGTACTGGTGATCTTCATCATCCGCACGCGCAAGAACCCCTTGAAAAGCCGCCCTCATCCTTTACTGACAGCAACCTCGCTGGCAATAGTCGCCACGGCCGTGCTGCTGCCCTTCACGCCATTAGGAACGTACTTCGGCTTTGTACCGCCGCCCGGCAAGTTTTATTTCATCCTCGGTGCCATGGTGCTGGTCTATCTCTGTATCGTCGAGCTGGCCAAGCAGGGTTTCTACCGCTGGGCAGTGGTAGCAAAGCAGCTGCGCAAAATCAAGGGAACCTCGATCTTGTAGGAGCGCGATTTATCGCGCGATCGGCGGACGGCAAGGGCGCCCAGGTATTTTGCGGCGCGCCGATCGCCCGATAAATCGGGCTCCTACAGGACTGTGGCCGGTTTCCCTGCACCACTCCCCGGCGTCAGCCCGGCAGCGACTTTTTCTCGCGCAAAAATGTTTCGATCTGTTCTGCCGGAACCCCTTGGCTGAACAAGAATCCCTGGAGTTCGTTGCATTTGAGCAAGCGCAGGAGATTCGCCTGCTCGGTAGTTTCGACGCCTTCCGCGACCACCCGCAGATTCAGGGAATGCGCCAGGGAAATGATGGTGGAGACGATGCCCAGGTCGTCGGAGCTACTGGTCATGTTGATGATGAAGGCCCGGTCGATCTTCAAGGTATTGACAGGCAGCTTGGCAATGTAGCTAAGCGATGAGTAGCCGGTGCCGAAATCGTCAATCGCCACCTCAACGCCCATCTCGCGGATGGCCTTGAGTTTCTGGATATTGGCTTGTATGTCCTGCATGATCAGGCTCTCGGTAATCTCCAGTTCCAGCTCAACCGCCTCGTTGCCGACACCGCTTATGACCCCCGCCACCATGCTGACAAAGTCTTTCTGTTGCAACTGAATTGGCGAAACATTGACGGCAATCCGCGGCGCGCGCAGGCCCTTGGCGTGCCATGCGCGGGAATCCGCCACCGCCTGCGTCAACGCCCAGCGGCCCGCCTGCAGAATCATCCCGGTTTCTTCCAGCAGGGGGATGAATTTCATCGGCGGCACCAGGCCTGTCTCGGGATCGTTCCAGCGTAGCAGCGCTTCCAGCCCGCAAATCCGCCCGCTCTTGAGATCGACCTTGGGCTGGTAATGCAGCACCAGTTGATCTTGCTCCAAAGCCCGGCGCAGCTTGTTTTCGAGCGACAGTTTCTCGGCGACGCGGGCATTGAACTCGGGGGCGTAGAACAGATACTTGTCGCCGGAAAGCTTGGTCTTTTTCAGCGCCGCCTCGGCATTGCGCAGCAGGGTTTCGATGTCTTGGCCATCGGCCGGATACGCCACTATCCCCGCCTTGGCCGTAATGCGCAGTTCCTGCCCGCCGATCAGGAACGGCTGATTCTGGATGCCGGACAAAATCTTCTCCAGCGCATGGGCGATGCCCGTGCCTTCATCGTCGCCCCGCGTGGCGATAGCGAAATTGTCAGCCGCAAGCCGGGCCAGGATAGACGTTTCATCTAGCGTCTCTTTGAGCCGCGTTGCAATCTGGCGCAACAGGTCGTCCCCGGCCTGGCGGCCGAAAGTATCATTGACGTTGCTGAACCGTTCGGGGTCAAGCAGGATCACGGAAAACGTCTTTTTATCGTCGCGCGCGGCCCTGATGCGCTGATTTGCCCGGTCCAGAAACAGCGCGCGGTTCGGCAGGCCGGTAAGCGCATCGAAATAAGCCAGATAGTTGAGGCGTTTCTCTTTTTCGAGGTTATCGAGGGCAAATGAAATATCGCCGGCCATCTCGGTC
>JBAQUE010000021.1:0-21022 GCA_049297315.1 Rugosibacter sp. | reverse complement strand
TTCTTGTTGAGCTTGACGTACTGGTCAAACTGGGCCAGCACGGCACGGCGCATGCCCTCGATTTCATGATCAGGACAATTATCGGCTGGAATCGGGCTGACATCGGCGACAAACAACTCGCCTTTATCTTCGATGCCCAGGACGCGTGCACGCTCCACGCCCTCCACCAGAACCTTGACCGTCCCATCGGGCAGCTTGAGCATCTGCAAAATATTCGCCAGACAGCCTATCGCGTACATGTCTTCCGCCACGGGCTCATCCTTGGCGGCAGACTTCTGCGCCACGAGCAGGATGCTCTTGCCTGCCTCCATCGCAGTTTCCAGTGCCTTGATGGATTTTGGGCGGCCAACAAACAGCGGGATGACCATGTGCGGGAACACGACAACATCGCGCAAGGGCAACAAGGGGAGCGTTTGCACCTCCGCGGAGGATTCGGAAACTTTGGGTAGATCAGACATTATCGTGTCCTTTGGGTTATACGCCATGCCTTCCACATTGGGCTGGCACGGCAAAAATCAAGATGGACAAAAAATCAATTCGAACCCGAGACTTTTGGCTGATCGGCGTAAATCACCAGGGGCTGCGCGCCGCTTTCTATCGTCGTTTCATCCACCACTACCTTGGTGACATTCTCCATGGTAGGCAGCTCGTACATCGTATCGAGCAGGACATTTTCCAGGATGGAGCGCAAACCGCGCGCGCCCGTCTTGCGTTTGAGCGCCTTCTTGGCGATCGCCTGCAAGGCCGAAGGCCGAATTTCCAGTTCGACACCTTCCATGGAAAAAAGTTTCTGGTACTGCTTGACCAGTGCGTTCTTGGGTTCGATCAGGATTTCCACCAACGCGGTCTCGTCGAGTTCCTGCAACGTCGCCAGGACTGGCAAGCGCCCGATCAGTTCCGGAATCAGTCCAAACTTGATCAAATCCTCTGGCTCGACCTGTTTGAGCGTCTCGGAAACATTGCCCGCATCACGGCTTTTGACTTCGGCGCCAAAACCGATACCGCCTTTTTCAGAACGGCCACGGATGACTTTATCCAAACCATCAAAAGCACCTCCGCAGAAGAACAGGATATTGGTGGTGTCCACCTGGATGAAGTCCTGGTTCGGGTGTTTGCGTCCGCCCTGCGGCGGGATGCTGGCCACCGTGCCTTCGATCAGCTTGAGTAAAGCCTGCTGCACACCCTCACCCGAAACGTCGCGGGTAATCGAAGGATTGTCGGCCTTGCGCGAGATCTTGTCGATTTCATCGATGTAGATGATGCCCTGTTGCGCTTTTTCGACTTCATAATCGCAGTTTTGCAACAACTTCTGGATGATGTTCTCGACATCCTCGCCGACATAACCTGCCTCGGTCAGCGTGGTCGCATCGGCCATCACGAATGGCACATTGAGCATGCGCGCCAGCGTCTGCGCGAGCAAGGTTTTACCCGACCCCGTGGGGCCGATCAGCAGAATGTTGCTTTTCGCCAGCTCAACGCCATCGGCGCCCTTCTCCCGGTGACGGATGCGTTTGTAATGGTTATAGACAGCAACGGCAAGAATCTTTTTCGCGGCATCCTGCCCGATCACATACTGATCGAGCATATTGCGGATTTCTTTTGGCGTCGGCAATCCGCCACCTTCTTTTTCGGCCACATCACCAGCGATTTCGTCGCGCACGATGTCATTGCACAAATCGATGCACTCATCGCAAATGAAGACCGATGGGCCGGCAATCAGCTTCTTGACTTCATGCTGGCTTTTGCCGCAAAAAGAACAATACAACAGCTTGTCACCACTACCCGTTTTCTTTTCCACGATAGTTCTCCGTCAGTAAAAATGCTCAGCCAGCGCTTGTCGCAACCTCGGTGCGGCTGGTCAATACCTTGTCCACCAGCCCATATTCCACAGCAGCTTCGGCTGAAAGGAAATTGTCGCGGTCGGTATCCCGCTCAATACGTTCGATCGTCTGGCCGGTATGCATGGCCAGCATATTGTTGAGTTTCTGCTTGAGGAACAGGATTTCCTTGGCATGAATCTCGATATCCGACGCCTGCCCCTGGAAACCGCCCAGCGGCTGGTGGATCATGACGCGCGAATTCGGCAGGCAATAGCGCTTGCCCTTTTCGCCCGCCGTGAGCAGGAAAGCGCCCATACTCGCCGCCTGGCCGATGCAAAGCGTCGACACATTGGGCTTGATGAACTGCATCGTGTCGTAAATCGCCATGCCCGCCGTAACCGAACCACCCGGCGAGTTGATGTAGAAAAAGATGTCCTTGTCAGGATTTTCCGACTCCAGGAACAGCAGTTGCGCGACGATTATATTGGCCGTCGCATCGTTGACCGGCCCGACGAGAAAAATCACCCGCTCGCGCAGCAGGCGCGAATAGATGTCATAAGCCCGCTCGCCGCGTCCGCTGGTTTCGATCACCATGGGTACCAGACCCAGCCCCTGCGGCTCAGCCATCCCTGCCCCATGGGCGCCATTTTGTATCCCGTACATAGAACCTCCTGGCATCATCATGATGCTTTGTTTCCCATCAGCTCATCAAAAGGCATGGACTTTTCAGTGACTTTGACATTGCCCAGCACCCACTCGACCACATTATTCTCTATCGCCAGCGCTTCAGCTTCAGCCATGCGCTGCGGCTGGGAATAGTACCAGCGCACCACTTCCTTCGGATCTTCAAAAGAAGCCGCGAATTCATCAACGACAGCACGCACCTGCTCAGGGGTAGCGCGCAATCCCTTGACATTGACCATGTCAGCCAGCAGCAAGCCCAAACGGACGCGGCGCACCGCTTTGTCGGCAAACCAGGCCGGATCCATGGGGAAACCCTTGACCGACATGCCACGCGATTCCATATCGCGTTGCGCGCCTTCGGCCAGTTGCTGCGATTCCGTTTCGACCAATGCCTTGGGCACATCGAAATTATTCACCTCAAGCAACAGATCCATCACCTGTTGCTTGACCTTGGCCTGCAGGCGCTTTTTGACTTCGCGCTCAAGATTCGCCTTGACTTCGGCGCGCATGGTGTCCACATTACCATCGGCAACACCCATGGCCTTGGCAAATTCGGCATCCAGCGCCGGCAATTGTGGCGCCTCGACCTTTTTCACCAGGATATCGAATTGCGCGGTGCTGCCGGCCAGTTCCTTGGCCTGATAATCATCAGGAAACTTGACCTCAAAAGTTTTCTTGTCGCCAGCCTTGACGCCTTCAACCGCCGCTTCAAAATCGGGCAGCATCGTGCCCGCACCAACGACCATCGCATAATCGTCCGCCTTGCCGCCGGAAAACTCCACGCCATCCTTGCGGCCGATAAAGTCGATCACCACACGATCATCTTTTTGCGCGGCACGGTCGGCCTCAACATAATTAACCCGCTGTTTGCGCAGGGTTTCAATGGTCTGCCCGACCTCGGCATCAGTTACGATGAGTGTCGGCTTTTCGATGCTTTGGCCAGAAATATCAGCCAGCGTGATTTGCGGATAGACCTCGAACACCGCGCTGAAACCCAGCTTGCCTTCGCCGGCATCAGGTGCCGACTCGATGTTGGGCTGCCCGGCGATGCGCAGTTTCTGTTCTTCCAGCTTCAGGCCGAGAACAGTTTCCACCGCTGCGCCAATCGCCTCATAGCGTGCCTGGCCGCCATACTGCTGCTCGACCATTTTCATCGGCACCTTGCCTGGGCGAAACCCCGGCATTTTCACGGTGCGGGAAATCTTTTTCAAGCGAAACTCGATATCCGGCTCGATATCCGCCATGGTTACCGTGAATTCAATGCGCCGCTCCAATGCACTTTTCGCCTCTGCTGGCGCTTCTGCTGTTGCCATATCCGTCATTTTTTTATCCGTCAAATTGAAAAACCGTTAAAACCCGCCGTGCGGCCTGCATTTCGCCGCGAACTGCACTGGTGCCCAGGAAGGGACTCGAACCCCCACGCCTTGCGGCGCCAGAACCTAAATCTGGTGCGTCTACCAATTCCGCCACCTGGGCGCATTGCACCGTCTCGCCTGCTTTGCATGTGTTACACATCCATTACACGCCTGAGACCACGCGAACAATACGCAATGAACGGCTGATTTTACCTGCTTTACTCAATTCTTTTCGCCCGCCCGCCTATACTTCATTCCATCATGGCTGTTGCACATTACGAAAACTTTCCGGTTGCTTCGCTTTTGCTGCCCCGGCATCTGCGTGAACCCATCGCCGCCATCTATGCTTTTGCCCGGTCTGCGGACGATTTCGCCGATGAAGAGGATCTCACCGCCGATGAACGCCTGCATCTGCTGCGCAGCTACCAGCACGAACTGGATGCCATTGCAGAAAACCGGCCGACCACCCATCCGGTATTCCTGCGCCTGCGCCCCGTCATTGCGCATTACCAGTTGTCGCTCACCCTGTTTCACGACCTGCTGGATGCCTTCATACAGGATGTCACTTGCAATCGTTATGCCAACTATGCAGAACTCATCAACTATTGCCGCCGCTCGGCCAACCCGGTAGGCAGGTTGTTGCTTCATCTTTTCAATGCCGCAACAGAAAAAAATCTCGCGTATGCCGACGCCATCTGCACTGCTTTGCAACTCATCAACCACTGGCAGGATGTCGGCATCGATAGCCGCAAAGGGCCGCAAGGCCGCATTTACCTGCCGCTGGATGAGATGGCGCGCTTCAATGTCGGCGCAGACGACATCCTGCGCCGTATCGCCAGCGCCGACTTTCGCGCATTGATGCGCTTTCAGGTCGACCGCACCCGCGCCCTGATGCTGCAAGGCGCGCCACTCGGCCACGCTCTGCCCGGCCGCATCGGGCTGGAAATCCGCACCATCATCGCGGGCGGATTGCGCATCCTGGAAAAAATCGCAGCGGTTAACTATGATGTCTTCAACCACCGCCCGCAACTGCAAGCGCTCGACTGGTCATTGATCGGCTGGCGCGCCCTCTTCCATCGCCATGACACCTGACGATTACTGCCAGCAACGCGCCGCCGCCAGCGGCTCTTCTTTCTATTACAGCTTCGTTTTTCTGGAACCGGCAAGGCGCCAGGCGATTACCGCTTTGTATGCTTTTTGTCGTGAAGTCGACGATGTTGTCGACGAATGTCCCGACCCGCATCTGGCGCGCACCAAACTCGCCTGGTGGCGCACCGAAATCGCCCATCTTTTTGCCGGCCAGCCCAGCCATCCGGTCACCCAGGCGCTGGCGACCACATTAACACGTTTTTCCTTGCCGCAGGAACAACTGCTGGAAATCATCGATGGCATGGAAATGGACATCGATAACGGGCGTTACCCGGATTTTCGCACGCTGCATTTGTATTGCTACCGCGTGGCCAGCATCGTCGGCCTGCTCGCCGCGGAAATCTTCGGCTACACCGACCGCCGCACGCTGAAATACGCACATGACCTGGGCCTCGCGTTGCAACTCACCAACATCATCCGCGATGTCGGCGAAGACGCGCGGCGCGGCCGGATTTATCTGCCGCAGGAAGACCTCGCCCGCTTTGAAGTGACGGAAACCGACATCCTGCAGGCGCGTGATTCCGCCAACTTCCAGCGCTTGATGGCATTCCAGATCGAACGCGCACAAGCCACTTACGACCAGGCGCTTGCCCAACTGCCCGCCGCCGATCGCAAGGCGCAACGCGCCGGACTGGTCATGGCTGCGATTTACCGCACGCTGCTTACCGAAATCGCCCGCGATGGCTGCCAGGTGTTGCATCAACGCACCTCGCTCACGCCACTGCGCAAGGTGTGGCTGGCCGGTAAAACCTGGCTCACTGCATGAGCATCGCCGTCATCGGTGGCGGCTATGCCGGACTGGCCGCAGCGGTCGAACTCGTCCGCAACGGACAGCGCGTAGAAGTTTTTGAAGCCTCGCGCACCCTGGGCGGCCGCGCGCGCGCCGTCGAAATAGATGGCTGCACGGTCGACAATGGCCAACACATCCTGCTCGGCGCTTACCGTGAAACCCTGCGCCTGATGCACCTCGTCGGCGCCGACCCGCAACGCCTGCTCAAGCGCCTGCCGCTGCGGCTGGAATTTCCCGGCGAGATGCGCCTTGTCGCGCCACACCTGCCCGCCCCGCTGCACAGCCTCGCCGCGATCCTGTTCGCCAGCGGCCTCGACTGGCATGAAAAATTTGCCGCCCTAAGCCTGATGCGCACACTGCAACGCGCTCGGTTTCGCATTACGCCCGACCTTACCGTCACCACATGGCTGGAACAACATAAAACGCCGTATCACCAGCGCCGACTTTTATGGGAGCCGCTGTGCGTCGCCGCATTGAACACGCCCGCCGGGCATGCCTCGGCCCAAGTGCTGGCCAATGTCATCCGCGACAGCCTGGCCGCTTCACGCGGAGCAAGCGACCTGTTGCTGCCACAAGTCGACTTATCTGCACTGTTTCCCGAACCGGCCGCGCAATTCATCACGCAACATGGCGGCAGCATCCATCGCGGCCAGCGCGTTACAGAATTGCAGCGCACCGAGCAGGGCTGGTGCATCAATGGCCAAGGGCCGTTCACGCAGGTTGTGCTGGCCGTCGCCGCCTATCACCTCGCGGCGCTGGCGCCGGAGTTGCGTGCGGCCGTCGAACATTTCACCTGGGAACCCATCGTCACCAGCTATTTCACCTACCCGGCCCGTGTGCGCCTGCCGCAGCCCATGCTGGGCGTCGCCGAGGGCACGGCGCAATGGCTGTTCGACCGCGGCCAGTTGGGCGGACCAGCCGGGTTGATCGCCGCAGTCATCAGCGCGCGTGGACGGCATCTGGATTTGCCGACGGCGGAACTGGAACGATGCATTCACCACGAAATTTTGCACATCGTGCCATCTCTGCCTGCACCACTACGCACCCAGAGCATCACCGAAAAACGCGCCACCTTCGCCTGCACGCCAAATTTGCCGCGTCCCGGCATGCAAACCGGCGTGCCCGGCCTGTGGCTGGCCGGCGATTATGTCGCCAGTGACGATACGACCAAAAACTATCCAGCGACCATCGAAGGCGCAGTGCGCAGCGGCATCCATGCCGCACGTGCGGCGATTGCGTGATCACCGGTCGCGTCACGACCTATACACAGGGCAGGAAAAATTCCTCCGGCACCAGCATGTCATCGTAATAGGACAAAGCCTCCCGCAGATTGTCTTTTGACCACACCACGGGCTGAACTTCCGGATGCACTTCTATCATCCGTCCGCCCGAACACAGTTCCAGGCGGATGCCGGTGCGGTCATGAAAGTGCAGCGAGAAAGTATTGCCATATGGCTGCCGCAAAGGGCCGAGCAGATCCATTGTCACCCCGTCGCTGCGCAGGTAATAGCCGTCGGCCATGACATCCGATGCATCTTCCTTGGTAAAGGCGACATGGTGCAGCTTGACTTCCTTGCCGGGGTAAATCGCCACTTCCTGCCCACCGACGTTCTTGGCCATGCGAAAGAGCAGGCTGGAGATGGTCTTCCCCGCGTCATCAACCACTTTTTCTGACATCACAAAGCCCAGCACATCGCTGAAGAACGCGCTGACCCGCGCCGGATCCGGCGAAGTAAAGGCCACGTGATTGATATTCAGCGGCGCCGCCGTATTGCGCAAAGCCTTGGGGGCGACCCAGTCAGGGCCTTCGTAGCCGGTGACGTAACCCAAGAGATGCATCGTGGAAAACAGGCGTACACGGGGCCCGGCCGGGACAGTAAACGCGATGGACCTGCCCAGTCCCTGCAGAACGCAGTTGGCCTCTGCTGCTTCAACCATCACACCAGCCAGGATGAGTTTTTGCTGAAAGGCATCAAGGTCAGCGTCATCGCGGACATGGAAACCGATCTCGACCAGCCCCGGCGTGTCGCGGTGATCCACGACTAAAGAAAATTTATAAGGCTCATGCCAGCAGCGGAAACTGACCCGATTGGGTTCGCTGCCAGTTTCAAGCAGGCCCAGTTCATGCGTATAGAACTCGCGGGTTTTCAACAGGCGCGAATCCTTGACGGCAATCCACGCATAGCCCAGCCGATGTATGCCACGGTGCAATAAAGCCATGTGAGTTCTCCCTGTTCAGGTAACGACTTCAAAGAAATTGGCCGATATGGTATTTTCATAATAGAAAGCGCCCCTGGGAATATGCTCGCCAGCCCAGACAATCGGCGGCACGCTGCCGCGGACCGTCTCCGCCGCATAAACCCCGCACTGGAATTCGTTGCGATTGCCGGAAGGATCGAAGAAATAAGTCGTCGTCACCCCGCCAATCCCATGCCGGCTGATGCCATAGTCCAATGTCGTGATTTTTTTGTGCTTGAGCATATCGACACGGCGGATCACATCCGCCCGGTCATTCACATAAAACGCGATGTGATGCACACTGTTTGGCGGCCCGGGCGCAAACGCCAGGTTATGCACCGTGCTGCTCGTCGTCAAAAAGAAAGCGAACGGATCGCCGTCTGGCCCGACGATGGTTTCGGTCAGGTTGAAGTCCAGCGCCTCCATCAAAAACCTGACGGATTGATCACAATCGTTTCCGGCCAGCAGGGCATGGTCAAGATGCGTCACTGGCGAAACACCATCGACATGGTCCAGAATGATGTCCGGGTCTTGCATGCCGTAGCTGTAACCCACCTTGTCGGCATGGTAAAAAAGGTTGAAGACATGCCCGGATGGCAGGGTGATCATGACGCCATCGCCCTGCCCCAGAACCTCGCCGCTGGCCACACGGCGCGTCGCCAGCCCCCAGTTTTTGGCGGCGGTTTCGGCTTCCGCAAGATCACTGCGCTCACTCACCTTGAACCCGGTGTGCTCAATCCCCGCGCGGTCAGCGGCATTCAGGATCAGGCAATGATGATCCTGCGCCTCATGCGCTTGCAGATAAACCTGCCCGGGGCGACGCGCCGTCACCCGCAAGCCAACGGCCTCGGTGTAATGCTTTTCGCTGGCGGCAAGATCCAGCGCGTACATGCTCATATAGCTCAGACGTGTCACGGCCATGGCTGTCTCCTCATTGTTTTCAGCGTCAAGATGACGCTTGCAACGGTACATGCCGCCTGATCCGCCGTCGTTGACCTCAATCAACCGAAGGTGTTTTTGTGCCGGGGAGAGAAAATGGAAATGCTGCGTGGCCGTATCGCCAGCGCCGACTTTTGTGTCTTGCCTCGTCGTTTAAAGACCCATCAGGCGGCCACCGGCCAGGCGCAAGGTCCGGTTGCAGCGTTGCGCCAACTGGTCATCGTGGGTCACCAGAATCAGCGTGGTGCCGGCTTCGGCATTCATCTCGAACATCAAGTCGATGACTTGCGCACCAGTGGCCGCATCCAGATTGCCGGTTGGTTCGTCGGCCAACAGCAGTTGCGGCCGCACGGCGAAAGCGCGCGCCAGCGCCACCCGCTGTTGCTCGCCACCAGACAAATGCTTCGGATAGTGGCTGAACCGCGCCCCCAGGCCAACGCGCGTCAGCATCGTTTCAGCGGTTATCCGCGCATTTGGCTGGCCGGCCAATTCCAGCGGCAGCATCACATTCTCCAGTGCAGTCAGTGCAGGCAAGAGTTGAAATGACTGGAAAACAAACCCCAACACACGACCACGCAAAGCGGCACGGGCGTCTTCGGACAACAGCATGAGGTCTTCACCCATCAGGCGCACGCTGCCTGCCGTCGGCAAATCAAGCCCGGCGAGCAAACCCAGCAGCGTCGATTTGCCCGAACCGGATGCGCCCACGATCGCCACCGCCTCGCCAGCGCGGACGCTGAACGAAATATCGTGCAGAATTGACAACATGCCGTCACCACTGGGTACGGTCTTGCCCGCAGCATGCAATTCAATTACTGGAGTATTCATGTTCAACCGCCTGTCCTTGTTTGTCCTGTTATTAAACAGCCTGATTATCAATACAGCTGTGCATGCTACACAACCTGCCGCAGCTACGCGCAACATCCTGGTTTTCGGCGACAGCCTGTCCGCCGGATACGGTATTGCCGTCAATGAAAGCTGGCCGGCATTGCTTGGCGAACGCCTGAAACAAAAGGGCAAACCCTATACTGTCGTCAATGCCAGCATCAGCGGTGAAACCACTGCCGGCGGACGCACCCGCTTCGCCGCGGCGTTACAGCAGGCGCAACCAGCCATCGTCATCCTGGAGCTCGGTGCCAACGATGGCCTGGAAGGCTTGCCGCTCGCCGAAATGCAAGCCAATCTAAGCACCATGATCAAGGCTGCCAGGCAGCACAAATCGCGCGTCCTGCTCGTTGGCATACGTCTGCCACCCAACTATGGCAAAGATTACACGCAGAACTTTGAGGCGGCTTTCCATACCCTGGCCCGCCGCGAGAAAATCGCCCTGCTGCCTTTTTTGCTGGAACCTATCGCGCAGGATGCCACAGCCTTTCAAGCCGACGGGCTGCATCCCATTGCAGCCGTTCAACCCAAATTGCTGGATCATGTCTGGCAAGCCCTTGAACCCTTGCTTAACCGCTGACTCACGTCCAGGTATCATTTTCCCATTCGCTCCGTACATGCAACCTGTCGTCTGCCTGAAAACTCATTTATGACCACCTCGCCTATCGTCAAACACAAGCCGCATGAACATTTGAGCGAAATCGAATTGGCCTACAGCCGGTTTGTGCCGCAGCAATTTCTGCACCTGCTTGGCGTACATGACATACGCACGGTGCAATTGGGACAGCAGGTGGAAAAATCCATGACCATCCTGTTCTCCGACATCCGCGATTTCACCTCGCTGTCGGAAAGCATGAGCCCGCAGGAAAATTTCAACTTCCTCAATTCCTACCTGGTGCAGATGGAGCCGGTCATTGCCGCGCACGGCGGCATTATCGACAAATACATTGGCGACGCCATCATGGCGCTCTTTCCCGCCTCACCGGATGATGCCCTGCGTTGCAGCCTGGCGATGCTGGCCAAGCTCGACGAATACAACGCTGGCCGCGAACGCGCCAGTTACCGGCCGATCAAGATTGGTATCGGCATCAATACCGGCATTGTCATCCTCGGTACCGTCGGTGGCGAGGGGCGCATGGATGGCACGGTAATTGGCGATGCAGTCAATCTCGCATCAAGGCTGGAACACATGACCAAGGAATACCAAGTGCCTGTGTTGATCAGCGAATACACCCTGTGCAGCCTTGAAAACGTCAAACCCTGGTCGATTCGTTTTATCGACCGCACACATGTGCGCGGCAAGCATGACGACCAATCGGTTTATGAAGTCTTTGATGCCGACTCACCGGCATTGCGTGTGGCAAAGAAAAGCACCCTGAATATTTTTCAGCAGGCGCTGGCCCACTATCACCTCGGCGACTTTTCCGCCGCCAGTGAACGTTTTTCCCTCTGCCTTGCAATGGCACCTGACGACAGCGCTGCCCGGGCCTATTTGCAACGGTGTGAAGAATTTTCGCTGGTCAAAAGCCGTCCTCTTCCGGCATCTGGGGGAACGGATTTCGTCTGGCAAGAAGCATATGAGTTTGGCATCGAACCGATCGACACCGCACATCGGAATCTATTGGCTCACGTGCATGCGCTCAGCCGCGCCATATATGCGGGCACGCGAGCGCTGACATCGCCCATCCTGACACAGATACAAGCCGCTGCAGCCCACAGCTTCATGCTCGAAGAACAATCAATGCAGGAACAGGAATATCCCTTTGTCGACGCACATGCACTCCAGCACCAACGTTTTTTCGAGTATTTCAGCGAACTCCAGGCTGAAATGGAACGCAACGAAGATGACCGCATTTATCTTGGCTTTCGTGTCAAAACCTTATTGACTGACTGGCTGATCAATCATATTCTCAATGCCGACCGGCATTTTTCCCATCACCTGAGCGGACGGAATGTCCGCCGGAAAGGTGGCAAATGATGTTTCAAGATGCGCCTAATCGCTGAATCAAAGACCATTGCGTCGGCTAACTCCATGCTGCCCCCATCCCCGACATCCATCGTCCAAAGCAAAAATGGCGCGTTGATTACCATTCGCCCAATCGCGCCAGAAGATATCCAGCGCGAACAGGATTTCATCAAACACCTGTCGCCTGAAACACGCTACCGGCGTTTCATGAGTACCCTGCGCGAGCTGTCAACTGAGCAACTTGAACACTTCACACATATCGACTACGACCGTGAAATGGCGTTCATTGCACTGATTGAGGAAGACGGCAAGGAAAAGGAAATTGGCGTCTGCCGCTATGCGGCGAACCCGGAAGACAAATCACGCGAATCCTGCGAATTCGCCATCGTGATTGCCGATGCATGGCAAGGCCAGGGGCTGGGTTACCAACTGATGCAGCAACTGATTGCCGCAGCCCGTCGCCATGGCTTCAAGACCATGACTGGCGAATTTCTCGCCGAGAACATCCCCATGCTCAAATTCGTCACCAGTCTGGGGTTTGTGCTTTCATCGCATCCACACGACCACTGCTTGAAACAGGGTGTGCTTGCCCTGGTCTAGGCTCGGAGAAAGGCTGCCAACGCATTGGTTGGCAGCCAAGCTTGATAATTACTTAGGCGCCATGAATGCGGCAATGGCGGCTGCCCGTTCAGCAGAAGCCTTGGCTACCTGCGGCCGTGTTTCCAGGAACTTCAGGTAATCCACTGAAGCGGGGACATATTTTACAATCAGGTTTTCGCCAAGCACTTTTTCAGTAGCGATACCCACCATGAAAAAATGCACCCAGGCAACGCAATCAGCTGCGGTAAAAGTGTTGCCGCAGATATAGGGAGAAAATTTTGCCAATCGGGCAACTCCCTTCAAGGCAAGATCCAGCGCCTTCTTGACTTCATCCTTGGTCTCTGGCGAAGCCGGCATGCCAAAGAAAGCCTCGCCATACAGGCGCCGCGCCTGCAACTCGACATTCAGTTCCAGGTGATTGATCAGTTCGCGACACTTGGCTTTCTCAAAGGCATTCGCCGGATACAACGGCTTGTTGGGATAGGCATCCTCAAGATATTCCAGAATGACTTGCGATTCGGACATGCAGCCCTGCTCGGTTTCGATGAAAGGAATCTTGCCCAGTGGCGAACGGTCCAGAAAGGATTTTTCCTGGCCGGGGAACACGGCTTCCTCGCTGAATGGAATTTCCTTTTCCATCAAGACCAGCTTGACCTTGTTGTAATAGTTGCTCACGCCAAAACCGCATAACTTGATCATGTTCGTCTTCTCCTGTGGTGAATGGAATCAATTGTGTTACAAGACAATGATGATTGTAAAAGATGTCTGTTTGTTGATGGCTGTATTTCATCATGCAAAGCCAGCAGCAGCATCGTTGTCATCTGACTGGCTATTCATTTTATCCGCATAGGCGCGTTTCGCTGTCGGCGTCAGTTGTTTGATGCGGTACTCCATCTGCAGCGCTGATGAACGGTCTGGGTGCGCAACGCTGACCAGCAAGCGCAACGGCGGATGGGTCCGCGTATAGCGTGCGCCCTTGCCTGCGCAATGCGCATCGAAACGCGCCTGGACATCAACCGCAATGCCGGTATAGATGCTGCCATCGACACATTCGATCAGATAGACAAACCACTCCCGGCTGGCTGGCATCGTCTATCAGGTAAGCAAAGGGTTCATCCAGACGAACAGCGACTGCCCTTGCGCTTCGGCCAGCCGCGCGAGCTCGGCGAGGTCGAACATCAGGGCATGCACGTCCTCGTCCGGCCAGCCTTCAGTTTCGAATGTTTCCGTGGCGGCAAGCTCGTCAGCAATCTGCTCGATCGCATCCTCTTCGAGCGCGGCCAGTTTTTCCGTCACCATGTCCGCCAGATGCAGGACCACCGCGCCTTCGCCGCCGATATACACGGGTTCGTAAAGGCTGGCGGCCAGGTCGAATTCATCGTCGGTCAGCAGGCTGTGCAGCATGATGATTTTTTCTGTATCGATGCCGCGCCGCTCGATGCCACTCCACTCGTCTATTGGCCGCAATGATTCGCCGATGGCGGCAATCTCGTCTTCTTCCGCAGCAATAAAATGAGTGAGTACGTTCATGGCATGATGTCCTGGTTCAAGATGAGATTTTTTCTTCCAGCTGCTCCCAGCGCGTCATGGCCTTGGCGATTTCGCTATCCAGCGCAGCCACGCGGGCATGCGCTGCCTGCTGGTCGACTAGCGTGCGCTGATAAAAGCCGGGATCTGCAAGCTGTGCATGCAACTGGGTTTGTTCAGCTTCGAGCACAGCCAAGCGCGAGATCAGCTGTTCAAGCTCTTTTTGATCCTTGAAGCTGGGCTTTTTACGGCCTGTATCGGTAGGCGTCGCCGTATTCTTCGCCGTGTCGCCATCCGCTACGGCGAGGAGAGCGTTTCTTGCTCGACCGCCTTGTAGCGCAGTTGCTTCACCAGCGCCGCCCTGCTGGATACTGCTTCGCATAACTTTTTTAGGCGGTGTAGACGCAGCCGGTACGCTGGCGGATGGCCGTTGCCGCAGCCAGTCGCTATAGCCGCCGACGTATTCCTTCCACTTTCCACAGCCTTCGCTGGCGATGGTTTGCGTCACCACGTTATCGAGAAAGGCGCGGTCGTGGCTGACCAGAAAAACCGTGCCGGCGTAATCCTGCAGCAACGCTTCCAGCAGTTCCAGCGTTTCGATGTCGAGGTCGTTGGTCGGCTCATCCAGCACCAGCACATTGGCCGGCCGCGCAAACAGCCGCGCCAGCAGCAGGCGGTTGCGCTCGCCGCCGGAAAGCGACTTGACCGGCGAACGCGCCCGCGCCGGCGCAAACAAAAAGTCTTCCAGATAACCGATGACGTGTTTTTTCATGCCGCCAATCTCGACAAAATCCGAACCAGGGCTGATGACATCAATCAGCGTCGCTTGCGGATCAAGCTGGGTGCGAAACTGGTCAAAGTAAGCGACATCGACACGGCTACCCATGCGCACTGTGCCGGCATCCGGCGCAAGCTCGCCAAGAATCATGCGCAGCAGCGTGGTTTTGCCCGCACCATTCGGACCGATCAGGCCAATCTTGTCGCCACGCTGGATGCGGCAGGAAAAATTATCCACCACGCAGCGTTCGCCGAAGCGTTTGCTTACCCCATCAAGCTCGGCCACCAGCTTGCCGGATTCATCACCGCGCACCAGGCGGAAATCCACCTTGCCCTGCTGCTCGCGGCGTGCGGCGC
Source organism: Rugosibacter sp. (assembly GCA_049297315.1). Taxonomy (GTDB): domain Bacteria; phylum Pseudomonadota; class Gammaproteobacteria; order Burkholderiales; family Rhodocyclaceae; genus Rugosibacter. The sequence continues at coordinate 5,935 of JBAQUE010000021.1, read as the reverse complement.
GTTCGCCGCGCAACTGTTCCAGGCGATGGATGCGGCCGACGCTGCGCGTGCGGCGCGCTTCCACGCCTTTGCGTATCCACACTTCTTCTTGCGCCAGCAATTTGTCGGCCCGCGCATTGGCCAGCGATTCTTCGTGCAGCAGCATTTCCTTGCGCTGCTGATAGGCGGCAAAACTGCCGGGGAAACTGACCAGGCGGCCGCGGTCCAGCTCGATGATGCGCGTCGCGACATTGTCGAGAAATGCGCGATCGTGGGTAATCAGCATCACCGCGCCGGCATAATTTTTCAGCAATTCCTCCAGCCACAAAATGCCATCGACATCGAGGTGGTTGGTCGGTTCATCCAGCAGCAGGAGTTCCGGTTCAGCGACCAGCGCACGCGCCAGCGCGACACGCTTTTTGCCGCCGCCGGAAAGCGCGGCGACTTGCGCGTCGCCATCCAGCCCGAGTCTCGATATGGCCTGCTCCACCCGCGAACCAAGCCGCCAGCCATCGGCCGCTTCGAGCGTCGTCTGCAAGTGCTGCATGCGATCCATCATCGCCGTGTCGCCAGCGCCGACTTTATGGGTGATGTCATGGTATTCCGCCAGCACCTGCGCGATCTCGCCAAGCCCCGAGGCAACCGCTTCATACACGCTCAGCCCTGCGGCAAACTCGGGCTCTTGCGCGACATAGGCAATGCTCAATCCCGGCTGCCGCCAAAGCTGGCCATCATCCAGCGTACCCAGGCCAGCGAAGGTCTTGAGCAGGCTCGACTTACCACTCCCATTGCGGCCAATCAGGCCGACGCGTTCACCCGCATCCAGTTGCATGGCGGCATGGTCGAGCAAAGCTACATGGCCATACGCGAGGCAGGCGGAATCAAGGGTCAGCAGGGGCACGGGAGTGGATAAAACCGGGGAAAGAGATGCGGAATTATAGGCGAGCGGTTAGAATTCGCCGCGCACGCCCTCGTAGCTCAGTGGATAGAGCGACCGCCTCCTAAGCGGTAGGTCAGCAGTTCGATTCTGCTCGAGGGCACCACCAAAACCCTTGCAGCACAAGCGTTTCGACGGGATTCCAGAAAATCCCATCAGCATAAAAAAATGAGGAAAACGGCTGTTTTTTGGCACCATTTGTCACCAATTTGGCACCAAAAAAATCTGGATGTATTTGGAGTGACTTGCAGGTAGTGGCACCGATTTGGCACCGACCACCAGGTAAGGGGCTTCGTAGGGGCTCCGGCACTAGGCCCGCAGGGCACCCACCGCAGGCGCCCAACTTCCCCTTCTCCCGGCGCTTTGTCTTTTGTTATACGACAACGAAAACCACCCGTAACTATTTATTTTTGTTACATTTTTTTACAATTTGGGGGTTGACATCCAGATGCATCTGTAATAATATGTTGGTACTGCGAGCAATTTGCAGGTTTTTAGGGGTGTTGTTGAATCCCCCGCGTCACCCAAAAATGACGTGATCAAGCGCGAAACGTCCGGTTCACTTTTCGACCGGCGCCCAGGCCGACCCCATTGCCGCCAGGCAATGGCGGCAGACAGAAATGTCGGATGGGACAAGAAAATTCCTGCTACTGGAGTTTCCATGTCCCCAAAAAATAATGACAACGTAATACCCGCATCCGCATCCACCGCGCCCCTGCTCGTCAGCATGCGAGAAGCCGCCGCTATGCTCGGCCTGGCTTACCCGACAATCCGCAGTTGGCTCCAACAGGGCAAGCTCGGCGTACCGACCGTGACCCTTGGTCGTCGTCGGCTGGTGTCGGTCAAATCGATACATGATTACATCGATGCCCTGGTCGCCAATGCCTCGGCCACCACGATCCCACCACCACCACCGAAACCACCACCACCGCCTGCGCAAAAGCGTGGTCGTGGTCGTCCGCGTCGGGATGGGGGTGCAGCATGAGCGAGAGCGAAAATAAAGGGACACGGATAAAGCCGCGGAACGTAAGGCCATATTCATCAGTTCCTGATTCAATCCTGACGGACAAGAGTTTATCGACAACGGCTCGCCTGACCCTAGCGTACATGATCGGGAGGGGCGAGAGCTGGGTGTTTTACGTAAGGCAGGTGCAGACTGCGCTCGGGCTCTCCGAAAGCCGCTGGGCGTCAGTACGCCGTGAATTGGAGGCGGCTGGGTATTTGAAGCAGGTTCGGCGGCAAGTTACGGTAGAGGACAAGGCCATAGATAAGGAAAAGGTACTAGGCCGCTGGATCTGGGAAATTGAGGTTTACGACACGCCGACCACCCCTGAAAATTCCACCCATGAAAATTCCATCCATGGAAAACTCATGGATGGAAAACCCGTCCATGGAAAACCGGGGGATATAACAAAGGATTGTAAACAGTCTGACTTAAACAAAGGACTGGAAACATCTCTAGAGAGAGAGGAGCCGCTTCGCGGCTCCCAGGCTCTCTCTCTCTCTTCGTCTTCAAATCCAAATCCAAACTCAAAGGCAAACCCAAACCCAAAGGCGGTCAGCAGGAAGGTGGTTGGCGACGAGGCGTGGTCATTCCCAACGGCATGGAGGGATTTTGCAAGGAAAGAAAGGCACGACCTTTCGGAAGAACAAATCGAGCACTTGATCGAGAAGTTCACTGGTTACTACTCGGGCACCCAGGTTAATGACAATGACCGGCTTTTTTCGAAGTGGAAGGGTTGGGTTGTGAGGGAGGTTGTGCAGGTCGTGCAGGTGCAGACGGGCATGCCCGGCGCGTTGCCCACGAACGGTACACACGGCGGCTACGCCGGGCGCGATTACGGAAAAGGAGGTTTGCTGTGAGACAGATCAACAAAGAAGTTCGTGAGGGCGTTTTCCGCTTCAAACTGTACATCGGACTGATGTTCTTCTTCTCGCTGGTCGGGGCGGTCGGCTACATCAAATACATGATGCACACACTCAACATTCCTGATGTTGACCTGCCAACGCTTTTCGTTCGCTGGTTGCCGATCTTGATTCGCGACCAGTACTTCCTGCTTTCCGCTGGCGCTGGTGGTGTGGCAGGGCTTGCAGTTGGCTGGTTGTTCACCCGCACCAGGAATCAAAACATGGACGGTAGCAACGAGCGCCCAGGCATGCGGCAAAATTAACCGTAACAAACTGATTGTAAAGGAGAATTATTATGTTTAAGTCAATTTTGATGATCGTTGCTTTGGGCGCGGGCGCTTGGTGGTTGTGGATTGCTCGCGACTGGCTGGCCGAACGCGGACGCGATGGCCTGGCGTTCTGGTCTCGCTCGCTCGCCTACTCGACCGTCCTGGCGACGATGGCGGGTGTGGCATCCATTTTTGGAGGCCACTGGATGACTGGCGGAGAAGCGACGCTCGTTATTGTTTTTGTTGCCATCATCATAAACATCATCCGCAACATTTTCGCGCGCGGGCTCAATTTTTTCCGTGGTGGGCAGTCGTCAGGCGCGGTCAGAGACGTGACCGCGGATGCTGACTACCTGCACACGCTGGCAAAGCCGTTCGACCCCGCCCGCTTGATCGATATCCGAAAAGGGATCCTGATCGGCCTGGATGGACAGCGCAAGCCGGTTTTTCTGAATCATCAAGTGATCCAGAAAAACCATATCGAAATTCTTGGCGAATCTGGAGTCGGCAAGTCGTCGCTGGCTGGCGTGTTGCTCTCACAGCTTGCTACGGCTGGCGAGGCCGTGGTCGTGTTTGACCCGAAAGGTGACCGCAACCTTCCGGGCGCCTTAGCGCGTGCTGGCAAGCAGCACGGGTTCCCTGTCCGGGTGCTCGACCTGCGGCCAAGTGCAGATTTTGCGCAGGTGAATCCGTTTCATGGTTGCCGCCCAGACCAGGTTGAAGAATTGCTCCAGGTCGCCCTGGAACTGGGAAAAACCGGCGACGGTGGCGTTGATTTTTATCGCGGAAAAGATAGGGAAGCGACCGGCTACGTGGCCGCTGCGCTGGCCGACGGTAAAACCTGCATGCAGGAAATCATCAGCAAGGCCGGGGATGATGAGCGAGTAACCGAGCAGGAAAATCTGTGGAGAGAATTGCGGCAGCTTGGCCGGGTGCGCGCCCTGCACACCGATACCGGGCTTGATCTTGCCCAAGCCTTGGCCGAGCCAGGTGTGCTCTACATTATTGGCTCGACAATTCGCCTCGAAGTGGTGGCCTGCCAGAAGCTGATCCTTCAGCGCGTGCTGCAAATTCTTGACGAGCGAATCGATCAAGACCGGCCTGTAGCCTTGTTCTTGGACGAACTGAAATACTTATTGTCCCCAGCCGCGCTTCGCGCCGCTGGAACGATCCGCGACCGAAACTGCCACCTCGTTTTCGCTCACCAAAGTCTTGGCGACCTTTCGGACTGCCCAGGGCTGGATCCTGCGGCAGTGAGGGGCGCCATTTGGGGGAACTCGGGTATCAAAGTTGCCTATAAGATGCTGGACGCGAAAACCGCGCAAGAGCTTGAACTACTGGCTGGACAGGTGTCCGCAACGTCTGTTTCGCACTCGAAAAACGATCAAGGCCAGAGCGTTTCTAGGTCGCAGGTCAAGGCATCGTTTATGCCTGCCCATGTGTTCACGCACTTGCCCAAGCCGGTCGGCGGTGAAGCGTCGGTGGGCGTGGTGTTCGGGTTGGGGACTGCCTTCTACCTATCAACCCGCTGGATTGAGTCGGGGCCGATGCCACAGGCTGAACGTGCCGAGGCCGCGCCTACCGCTCAACCTGTCGATCTACCTGTGGCAGAGCAGGAGCAGCCGGTGGTGGCAGAGGCAGAGACATGGACAGGCGAGGCCGAGCCTAACGCAGTGGATCCGTTGTCCATGATTTTGGGGGTGCGGAAATGATCATCAGCGATCCGAAAGCCCGGCGCGAACGCGCCGAGCAGAAACGCACGGCGCTACTCCGATTTTTGAGGGAGGAGCTGTACACCACGCCGGGCATGGCCGGCCTGGTGATGGGCTGTGGTGAACGCGCAGCCCGACAAACCATCGCAAGCATGGAGTCCGAAGGCGTGATCAAACGCCATCCTGTGGCACTGGCCGAAGGTCAGCGACCAGTGATGATCATCGGCATCACTGGTCACGGCCAAGGGATAGCCTTCGGCGAGGGTGAGACAGTGCGGGCGAGGGAATTCCGCCTGTGTGACTTTTCGATGCTCCATCTACAACACACCACTGATATTCAGCGGTTGAGGGTGGCGAGTTCTGACATCACAGGAAAATGGGTTCCTGGCGGGCTGCTCCCGAAAAGTAAGAAAGGCGTGAAGCGACCCGATGCAATCGCCGTTCTCCATGATGGTGCGCGGGTGGCGATCGAGGTCGAGCGATCGATTAAAAACCCGATGCGTTACAGGGAAATTCTTGCCGGACATTTGCTGGCGATCAAGCAAAAAAACTGGGATAGGGTTGTCTGGACTTCCCCATCCAAAGAAATTTCCGGCAGGGTCGAGCGCATCATCAAGTCGATCAACCGACTCAAAATCGGCGGCATCGATACCTTGCTGACGCCTTCCGACTTCGCCCATCTTTCGTTTTGTGAATACAAAAGATTCAGGGAAACCCTTGTCGGGGAGGTTGGGGAGGATGGCAATGCGTGATTTCTCTACATCGTTTGCTGCATCCGATGTCTGCATCAGATTCCGAAATAGGCATCAGATGTCTATATCGGATATCTATTTCGGATTCAAATCCATTTCGGAATCTGAACTGTTTGGCGGTGAACTCGACGGTGGAATTGGTGGACTCGGCGGTGGGATTGCCGGTGGGGTTGGCGGTTTTTTCCTACCGCCTGACCTTGACTTTGCCTTTGGCTTTGTCATCCCACGATTCCCGCTCTCGCGCCGCCTTAATGACCATTCTCGCGCCGCCGCTTCGGGCGGCCTTGCGGCGCGAGCGCCAGCGGCGCGAGACTACGGCGCGAGAGAAGCCTCGCGCCTGCGCCTACAAGCTGGCACCGTCCAGGCGCGCTTCGCGCG
>JBAQUE010000020.1:0-5332 GCA_049297315.1 Rugosibacter sp. | reverse complement strand
GTGCATTGCTGTATGCAATGCACACCTTTTTGTCTGTATTTTCCGGAAAAGTTGGTGCGCCGCATCATTTATTGACTTGAGTCAAGTTATGCCTTCGCTGTCGGCGTATTATGAAAACCGACTTTCGTGGCGCGCAGGCCACTTATTTTTTCTGCGCGGAAATACTGGTTTTGGCCTTAGGGGGTGATCTGTCATGCAATCGCAATCGACTTACAACTATAAGGTCGTACGCCAATTTACCGTGATGTCGGTTATCTGGGGCATAGTCGGCATGCTGGTTGGCGTCATTATCGCCGCGCAATTGGTGTGGCCAGAATTAAACGTCATTGAGTATTTGAGTTATGGCCGTTTGCGTCCGCTACATACCAATGCCGTGATTTTTGCCTTTGGTGGTTGCGCGCTGTTCGGTACCTCATATTACACAGTGCAACGCACCTGTCATACGCCGCTCTTCGCGCCGTGGCTGGCCGCTTTTACTTTCTGGGGCTGGCAACTGGTTATTGGTCTGGCCGCCATCACGTTGCCACTCGGCATGACACAGGGCAAGGAGTACGCCGAGCTGGAATGGCCAATTGATATTTTGATCGCCGTGGTCTGGGTATCGTATGCGGTGGTGTTCTTTGGCACCATTGCGCGCCGCAAGGTGAGCCATATTTACGTCGCCAACTGGTTTTATGGCAGCTTCATTCTGGCTGTTGCGCTGTTGCACATCGTCAATAGCGCGGCGATACCTGTAAGCTTGTTCAAGTCCTACTCTGCTTATGCCGGTGTGCAGGATGCCATGGTGCAGTGGTGGTACGGGCATAACGCCGTGGGCTTTTTCCTGACGGCGGGCTTTCTCGGCATGATGTATTACTTCGTGCCCAAGCAGGCTGAGCGCCCGATTTATTCCTATCGATTGTCCGTGGTGCACTTCTGGGCGCTGATCTTCACTTACATGTGGGCCGGCCCGCACCATCTGCATTACACCGCGTTGCCGGATTGGACGCAGAGCATAGGCATGGTGTTCTCGCTGATCCTGCTGGCGCCTTCCTGGGGTGGCATGATCAATGGCATCATGACGCTCTCCGGTGCGTGGCACAAGTTGCGTGATGATCCGATCCTGAAGTTCATGATCACCTCGCTTTCGTTTTACGGCATGTCGACATTTGAAGGCCCGATGATGTCGATCAAAACGGTGAATGCGCTTTCGCACTACACCGACTGGACTATCGGCCATGTGCATTCAGGCGCCTTGGGGTGGGTGGCTTTCATCAGCATCGGTTCAATCTACTATCTGCTGCCCCGTCTGTTTGGCAAGGAGCAGATGGCATCGAAGAAATTGATAGAAGCCCATTTCTGGATTGCGACACTGGGTGTGGTGCTCTATATCGCTTCCATGTGGATCGCCGGGGTCATGCAGGGGCTGATGTGGCGCGCCACGAATCCTGATGGCACGCTGACCTATTCATTTGTCGAGTCGGTCAAGGCAACCTATCCCTTCTGGACTATACGTTTGGTGGGCGGTGTGTTGTTCCTGTCAGGCATGTTCATCATGGCCTACAACATGTTCCGCACCATTGCCGGTGGCCAGGCGGTCGATGCGCCGGTGTTGCAGCAGGCCGCCCACTGAGTCCAACGCGCCCAAGGAGCTACCGATTATGCTGACCCATGAAAAAATCGAAAAGAACGTTGGCCTGTTGATCATCTTGACTATTCTGACGGTCAGTGTCGGCGGCTTGCTGGAGATTGTGCCCCTGTTTTTTCAAAAAACCCTGACCTCGCCAGCTAACGAGCTGGTCAAGCCTTATGCGCCATTGAGCTTGATGGGGCGGGATATTTATATTCGTGAAGGTTGCTACAACTGCCATTCACAGATGATTCGCCCATTCCGTGCGGAAACCGAACGCTATGGCCACTACTCGGTCGCGGGCGAGTTTGTCTATGACCATCCGTTCCAGTGGGGATCCAAGCGCACGGGGCCGGATTTGGCGCGTGTCGGCGGCCGCTACTCTGATCTGTGGCACAAGATGCATCTGTTGAATCCGCGTGATGTGGTGCCGGAATCGAATATGCCGGCGTACTATTGGCTCGACAGGCCGCTGGCTGCCGATGACATAGAGGCCAGGATGGAGGCTTTGCGGGTGGTTGGGGTACCGTACACCGATGCGGATATTGGCGGCGCCAAGGCTGCGCTACAGGGCAAGACAGAACTGGAAGCGTTGATTGCCTATTTGCAAGGCATGGGCGTCGCGCTCAAGCAGACCAGGTAACCGTCATCGTGGATATCAATGACCTGCGCTCGGCGTTTACCGTGTTATCCCTGGTGGTTTTCATTGGCATTGTGTGGTGGTCTTATTCAGACAGGCGCAAAGTGGCTTACGATGAAGCCGCACGCCTCCCGCTGGATGACGAAGACCATGCGCCGTTTGTTACAAACGACAGGAAAGAGAAATCATCATGAGTGATTTTTGGAGTTTTTATATTGCGGTCATTACGATCATCAGCATCATTGCTTGCGCCTTGCTCCTGTGGTCGCAGAGTTCGGCCAAAACTGTCCCTGGGAAGACGACCGGCCATGTGTGGGATGAAACGCTTGAAGAGTACAGCAATCCTTTGCCAAACTGGTGGCGCTGGCTGTTTTACCTGACTGTGGTTTTTGCATTGATCTATCTGGTTTTGTATCCTGGCCTCGGCCGTTTTGCTGGCGAATACAAGTGGACCTCAACCGGGCAGTATGCGGATGAGATGGGGAAGGCGGATGCTGCCTACGGACCGATCTTTCAAAAATTCCAGAAACAGGATTTGCGTGTGGTGGCCGCGAATGGTGAAGCAAGGGAAATGGGGCAGCGCCTGTTCCTTACTTACTGCGCGCAGTGCCATGGGTCGGACGCCAAGGGCGCCAAAGGGTTTCCCAATCTGACGGATAGTGACTGGCTGTTTGGGAACGCGCCCGAGCAGATCAAGGAATCAATTGCCAATGGCCGCACGGCGATGATGCCTGCCAAGGGCATGAAGCCCGATCTCGATACGGAACAAATCAAGGACGTGGCGAACTATGTGCGCTCCCTTTCCGGGTTGCCAAGCGATTCCATTCGCACGCACAATGGGCAGGGTCTTTTCGCTGCCGCCTGCGCTGCTTGTCATGGGCCGGAGGGCAAGGGGAATGTTGGCCTGGCGCCTAATTTGACAGATAAAACGTGGCTTTACGGCAGTTCCGAAGCAACAATCATCGAATCGATTACCCAAGGGCGCACCAACCACATGCCTGCCTTTGGTGAATTTCTTGGTGAAGCCAAAGTGCATCTGCTGGCCGCCTATGTTTATGGCTTGAGTAGTGAGCAAAAGTAAGCTTTCCCCTTTGGTCATCTGAAGAGTACAACACGTCGTTATGGCATCTTCCCCAGTGACCAGGCCTCTTGAAAACCAGCCCGTTTTTGTTGAAGAGAGCCTGTACGAAGTCCATCGGAAAATTCATCCGCGCGCGGTGCATGGCGCCTTTGCCACATGGCGGTGGACACTGGTCTGGTTTACGCAGCTTCTCTATTATGGTCTGTGCTGGTTGCCGTGGAACGGGCGCCAGGCCGTGCTGCTTGATCTGGTTGAGCGCAAGTTTTACATTCTGGGCCTGGTCTTCTGGCCTCAGGATGTTATTTTTCTTGCCATCCTGCTGATTATTTCGGCTTACTCCCTATTTTTGTTCACTGCGGTGGGCGGACGGCTGTGGTGTGGCTACGCCTGCCCGCAGACGGTCTACACAGAAATATTCACCTGGATCGAGAGCAAGATCGAAGGTGACCGCAGCGCCCGCATGAAGCTGGATGCCGAGCCGATGGGTGTGCGTAAACTCTGCTTGCGGTTGGCTAAATATGGCGCATGGGTATCGCTGGCAGCATGGACCGGCTTTACCTTTGTCGGCTACTTCACTCCGATCAAAACATTGTGGGTATCCCTATGGAGTTTTTCGCTGGGACCATGGGAGTCGTTCTGGATTGTCTTTTATGGCACGGCCACCTTTTTGTTTGCCGGCCATCTGCGCGAACAGGTATGCAAGTACATGTGCCCTTATGCGCGCTTTCAGGGCGTGATGTTCGATGCGGATACGCTGACCATTACCTATGACGCGCAGCGTGGCGAACCGCGGGGCGCGCGTAAAAAGGGCATCGATCCCCAGTCAATCAGCAAGGGCGATTGTGTCGATTGTCATATCTGTGTCCAGGTTTGTCCGACGGGCATAGATATTCGCAAGGGACTGCAATATGAATGTATTGGTTGTGCCGCGTGTATCGACGCATGCGACCAGGTGATGGAGAAAATGGACTACCCCAAGGGGCTGATCCGTTACTCAACGCAACATGCCATCAAGGCGCAATGGGGTTGGCCGGAGATCATTCGTCATGCGTTGCGGCCGAGAATACTGATTTATGCGACCATACTGGCGATGATCTGTGCCGCGTTTGTCTGGGGTATTGCCACCAAGAGTCCTTTGCGCGTGGATGTCATTCGCGATCGCGCAATGCTGGCGCGGGAAGTGGAGGGGGGCTGGATTGAAAATGTGTATCGACTGCACGTCATGAATGTATCCGAAGTCCCGCGCCGTTATGCCTTGACGGTCACGGGCTTGTCTGGCATCGACATGATGGGAGACCGCATCGTCGAATTGCCCCCCGCCACCGATAAGACATTCACAATTCAGGTACGTGTGCCGCCCGAAAGCGGCAAACAGGGCGCCAATAAAATTTATTTTGACGTGAAATCATTGGTTGACGAAAAAATAGCGGTGCACGAACAAGCCACTTTTCTTGTGCCATGAAAAGAAAGGGCCATTCATGAAGCAACTGGATACCCGCCCATGGCACCTTGAACCCTGGCCCTGGATATTGATGGCGGGGCCTTTTGTCGTGGTCGTCGCTGGTTTGCTTACTGCGTGGATCGCCGTCAAGACAAGCGACGGCTTGGTCACGGAAGATTATTACAAAAAAGGCCTGGCTATTAACCAAACGCTGGCCAGTAGTGAGCAAGCGAGGAAAGCCGGCTTGCTGGCGGGCGTCCGCATCACAGGTGGTACTTTATCAGTGCGCTTGCAAGCGACAGCCGATCCAGCCTTCTTGTTGCCGCCTAAACTACTGGCCAGTATTTCACATCCGACACGGGCTGGCCTGGATCAGTCCAGCATACTGGTCCGGTCGGGCAATACTTATCATGGTACGGTTCACTTGCCCGTCGCTGGCCACTGGTTGGTGCTGCTGGAAGACGAAAAGAAAACCTGGCGTCTGCTGGGCAATGTCATCTTGCCCGCCAATGGCGAAACAATGATAGGCATATCAGACGGAACTGTCATGTCGGCATCAGG
>JBAQUE010000019.1:0-9175 GCA_049297315.1 Rugosibacter sp. | reverse complement strand
GGGGCTGCCAGCAGATTTGATCCGCTCATGTGGATCGGGCCGCGCTCCCTGCTCTGGCGCACCTTCCTGCTGGTTGCGCTGCTGATGCTGCTGTCGGTCGCCGCATGGTTCGCCATTTTCCGCAGTTATGAACGCGAGCCACGCGCACGGCAACTCGCGCAAACCCTGGTCAGCGTCGCCAACCTGACCCGCGCCGCGCTGGTTTCGGCGCGCGTGGAAGCGCGCCGCGAACTGCTGCGTGACCTCTCCGACCGCGAAGGTATCCACATCTATCCCGCTGATGCGGATGACGAGGTAACCCCCCTGCCCGACAGCGCTTTTCTGCATCGCGTGGAAGCGCTGGTGAAAAGGTCCCTGGGCGCGGAAACCCGCCTCACGCTGGAGCGCGAAGGGGAACAAGGGCTGTTCATCAGCTTCCGTATCGACGATACCGATGATGGCGAATTCTGGGTAGCGCTGCCACGCGAGCGCATTGAACGCATCTACCCCTTGAGCTGGATCGGCTGGTCAGTCGCCGCTTTGTTGCTCTCGCTGGGAGGCGCCTGGCTGATCATGTTCCGCATCACACGCCCACTCAAGACGCTGGAGCTTGCGGCGCGAAAAGTCGGCGCTGGCGAAACGCCACCGCCGCTGGACGAAAATGGCCTGACGGAATTCGCCACGGTCAGCCGCGCCTTCAATCAAATGAGTGCCGACCTGGCGCAAAGCAATCAGGACCGTGCGCTGATCCTGGCCGGCATTTCGCACGACCTGCGCACACCGCTCACGCGCTTGCGCATGGGCATTGAAATGTCAACGGATGAAGTCTTGCGCGAAGGCATGATTGCCGATGTCGAGGAGATGGACAAAACCATCGGCCAGTTCCTCGACTTCGCGCGCTCGGATGGCGGTGAAACACCGCAGCAAACCGATCTGTCCGCGCTACTCGACGAGATTGCCGCGCAATATCAGCGGCGCGGTTTTGCGGTGACATTTACGCCGCTCGCCGTATCATCAACGCCGATTATTTCTAACGTCCGTGTGCAGGCCTTGCGCCGCGCGATCAACAACCTGATTGACAACGCCCTGCGCTATGCGGGCAGCGAACAACCTGTCGAACTGCTGCTCACCCGGCATGGCAAAATACTGGGCATCGAAGTCCATGATCGTGGCCCTGGCATTCCGGCCGATGAAACCGAGCGCATGAAACGCCCCTTCACCCGGCTGGAAGCGGCGCGCAGCAATACCGCCGGCGCCGGTTTGGGACTCGCCATTGTTGACCGTATCGCCCGTCTCCACGGCGGCCGCCTTGAGCTTGCCGCGCGACCGGGCGGCGGCCTTATCGCCCACATTACATTGCATAGCTTATGAACGAAAAAACCGACGAAACCAGCGAAACCTCGCTCTACACCTTGATCGGCGGTGAGACCACCGTGCGCGCACTGGTCAAGCGATTTTACGAACTGATGGATACGCTGCCCGAGGCGCGTAGCATCAGAAAAATGCATACCGACGACCTTTCCGGGATAGAGGAAAAGCTGTTCCTTTACCTTACCGGCTGGCTTGGTGGCCCTCAGTTGTATATCGAAAAATACGGCCACCCCATGCTACGCGCGCGCCATCTGCCTTTTTCCATCGGCATGGGCGAGGTAAAACAGTGGCTGATCTGCATGCGTCGGACGCTGGAGGAAACCATTCCCGACCCGTCACTGCGCGCCCATATCGACTCAGCCCTCACCGGACTGGCGCTGCACATGCGCAACCGCACCGACAGCAAGCCCCAGGATCAAGTGCCGGATTCTTCCGACTCCAGCGGAAATACGGCCAGCGTCTCATAACGCGGGTGCAGCGGCTGCGTGATGGACTCGAGCAAGGCAAACTCGCGCACAGGCCATGTCAGCGGGGACTCCAGGCGCGGCAAAGAGGCACAGCGTACGCGGCGCGCCAGCGTGACATGCGGCGCGAACGGACGCGGCTCGATGTGAAAACCGGCGGTGCGCAAGCGCGGCGTAAGCATAGCGGCCAGCGTAGCGGGAACAGAGGTAAAAAGTCGGCGCTGATGAAACAACTGCGCTACAAGGCGGTCGAGTAAAAAACACTCTCCTCGCCGTAGCGGATGGCGAGACGGCGACAAAGCCCCTGCTGCACGGCTCCCGGCCCAGAGTATCCCGCCTTGCGGCCAAAAACCGAGACGGTCAAGCCGCACTGCATCGGGAGGCTCACCGGATGCCAAATCAAGCGCCGCACAAAACTCCGCACGCACATCGTTTGCAATAGCCGTCAACTGGTCAATCTGCGCGGTGGTCACCGCTCCGACAAAAAGCAGCGTCAGATGCAGGTTCTGCGGCGGCGTGGCGCGCGCGCCGGGGGTGGTTACCAGGTGCTGCGCCAGCGCCGCCAGGTGCGATGCCACTTCCGCGTCTGGCCAGAGCGCAAAGAAAACCCGGCGGCGCTTTGTTGTATCAATCATGATTCAACAACAAGACCACGGCCTGCGCGGCGATGCCTTCGCCACGTCCGGTGAAGCCGAGCTGCTCGGTGGTTTTGCCCTTGATATTCACCGCCTGTGGCGCAATGCCCAGGTCAGCGGCGATGTTCGCGCACATCGCCCCCGCATACGGCAGCACGCGCGGCGCCTGCGCGATGATGGTGGCATCCACATTGCCCACCCGCCAGCCCGCCGCATGCACCGCAGTCATCGCGTCCCGCAACAGAAGCCGGCTGTCCGCGCCCGCCCACTGCGCATCGGTATCGGGAAACATCCGCCCGATGTCGCCCAGCCCCGCCGCGCCGAGCAAGGCATCGGTGATCGCATGCAGCAGCACATCGGCATCCGAATGGCCCAGCAGCCCCTTGGCATAGGGAATCTCAACGCCGCCCAGAATCAGCTTGCGGCCGGCTGCCAGCGCATGCACATCAAAGCCCTGGCCAATGCGAAAAGCGCTATTCATGCAATCTCCCGGGAACGCAAAATCATCTCCGCCAAATGCAGGTCAGCAGGATAGGTCACTTTCAAATTGCTGATATCGGCGGCCACCAGCCGCGGCAGAAAACCCAGCGCCTCGATGGCGCCCGCTTCGTCGGTCACTGGCGGTGCGCTATCCGCATTCAGTGCATTCAGCGCATTCAGCAGCATGCCATGACGGAACATCTGCGGCGTCTGCGCCTGCCACAGGTTGGCGCGCGGCACCGTCGCCACGCTGCGCGCCGCATCATCCGCGCGCTTCAAGGTATCCGCCACCGGCACGGCCAGCAAGCCGCCCACGGTGTCATCCGCCACTTCGCGCAACAGCTTGTCGACCAGCGCCACCGTCAGGCAGGGCCGCGCCGCATCGTGCACCAGCACCCAGTCATCATTAATGTTGTTGCCAATTTGCTCAGCCATCGCGCGCAAACCGTTGCGCACGCTGTGCGCACGCTCGTCCCCGCCACAGCGCAACACATGCAGTTTGCAACCCAATGCCGCCATTGCCGCATCCGGCCAGTGCGTATCGTCAGGCGAAAGCACCACGAATACCGCGCGAATATCAGGCGTCGCGCACAGCACATGCAGCGCATGCCAGATCAGCGGCCGGCCGGCCAGCGGAAGATATTGCTTGGGTTGCGCGCCGCCCATGCGGGCGCCTGCGCCAGCGGCGGGAACCAATGCGTAATAAGCCATGCCGCGATTCTATCCAATCGCCATGCTGACGCCTGCTTTCCAATAGCTCAGGCGAAAGCTCGATAGAACATCAGCAGGGCGACGCCGATCACCAGCAGGGCGAACAAGCGCTGCACATGCTGCGGGTGGAAACGCCGCACCAGCAGGCGGCCGCCGGTCATCCCCACGGCAGTCGCCGCAATGAATGGCAGGGCCACCGCCACAGGCAGCGGAATGCCGTGCCACAGGGCTGTAGCAATGCCCGCACCGCCAACCAGCGTAATCACCATCAACGAAGTCGCCACCAAGCCATGCATGCCGATATTGGTGAGCTTGCGCAAAGCCGGCACCAGGATGAAGCCACCGCCAACACCCAGCAAGCCGGTCAGGAAACCGGCCAATGCACCCACGCCGCCCAGCATCAGCGCCACGCCGGGCGTCCATTTCAGGCGTCCGGTTTGCGGATCGATTTGCGCCGGGGCCTGATTTCGTGCTCCGGCCGCCGTCGGCCGCAACAGCCGCACCGCAACCACCAGCAGCGTCACGGCAAACAACCCAAAGAGAAAAGATGCGGGCGCGCGCTGGGCAGCGGCCAGGCCCAGCGGCGCCAGCGGAATGCCCGCCAGCGCCATGACCAGCGCCGCCCGATAGCGCACTTGTCCGCGCATGAATCCCTCAACAGCGCCGAGCAAAGCCGCGCCCGTTACCGCCAGCAGGCCAACGGGCGCGGCTTGCGCCACCGTCCAACCCTGGCTGAACACCAGCGCAGGCACGGCAAGCACACCGCCGCCTGCACCTGTCAACCCGAGCACGAGGCCGACGCCCAGCCCGAGAATCAGCGTAGTCAGCATGTTATTTGCGCTGCTTCGCCTGGCGTTCAAATACCTCGAACAAACCCATGCCGGCCAGCATGGCGGCGGCAAATACAACGCCCTTGGGCAGCCCCGCACCGACCAGCACCAGCGCCGGCCCAGGGCAAATGCCCGCCACGCCCCAGCCGACGCCAAACAGCAGGCTGCCACCGACCAGACGGCGATCAATCTGCCGCGCCGTGGGTATTTGCAGCGGCAAATCCAGAAACGTCCGCGTGCGCTTGCCCGCGAAGAAAAATCCCACGCTGGCTACCGCGATGCCGCCCAGCATGACAAAGGCCAGCGACGGATCCCACACGCCCGCAATATCCAGAAACCCCAGCACCTTGGCCGGGTTGGCCATGCCGGCGATGAGCAAACCCAGTCCGAAAATCAAACCGACCAGCCAGGAAAAAAGTATGTTCATGATTAGCCAGCCCCCAGAAGATGCCGCAGTACAAACACCGTCGCAAAGCCCGCGGCCATGAACGATGCAGTCGCTACCAGCGAGCGCGGTGAAAGGCGTGATATGCCGCAAATGCCATGGCCGCTGGTGCAGCCCGAACCGTAGCGCGTGCCGACGCCGACCAGCAAGCCGGCGATAATCAGCGCCGAAAATCCACTGTCAATCTGTATCGCAGGCAAATTGGCAAACAGGCCATACAACACCGGCGCCATGACCAGGCCAAGCACGAAAGCGGCGCGCCATGAAATATCACCTGCCACCGGCCGCAGCAAGCCGCCAAGTATTCCGCTGATCCCCGCAATGCGGCCATTGACGAGGATGAAGATGGCTGCGGCAAGGCCGATCAACGCGCCACCCGCTGCCGCTGTCCCGGGCGTGAAATTCAATAGATCTATGCTCATGATTTTTTGCTCCTGGTTGTTTTTGGTTGAGGGCAATAAAGCTGATACAGCATGGCGAGGATGGCCAGCACATTCTGGTCAGCCACCGCGTAATAAATGTATTTTCCTTCGCGCCGCGTAGTGACCAGACCCTCCGCGCGCAACACGCTCAACTGCTGCGAGAGCGTCGGCTGGCGGATATCCAGCAGCGCTTCCAGCTCACTGACCGATCTCTCACCCTGGCTGAGCTGGCACAGCAATAACAGGCGGTCTTCGTTGGACAGGGCGCGCAACACGGCCACGGCTTCGCCGGCAGCCGTACGCATGGCGGGAATCGATAACAGCATTTCAGCAGTTGGCATGGCACACCCCAAATAATCTACTTGCAAACATTATATTTACAAATATAATAAAAGCAAGTAAAGTGTTTTACATGTCTCGTAGCAAGAACAATCAAGAAAAGGAACGCCATGAAACCGCAGATTGAAGGCTTTTACGACACCGTCACCGGCACGGTCAGCTACGTGGTCTATGACCAGCCTCAAGGCCACGCCGCGATCATCGACCCGGTGCTGGACTACGACCCGAAGTCAGGCCGCACCCAAACGCTATCCGCCGACAAGGTAATCACCTTTGTGCACGAGCAGGAACTGACCGTGGACTGGATACTCGAAACCCACGCTCATGCCGACCATTTATCATCCGCGCGCTACCTGCAGGAAAAACTCGGCGGCCGCATCGCCATCGGCGGGCACGTCACGCAGGTGCAAACCATCTTCAAGAAACTGTTCAACCTGGAACCCGGCTTTGCCCTGGATGGCTCGCAATTCGACCACCTGTTCGCCGACAACGAAAGCTTCCAGGTAGGCGGTCTTACAGGCCGCGCGCTGTTTGTCCCCGGGCACACGCCAGCCGACATGGCGTATCAATTCGATGACGCCGTCTTTGTCGGTGACACGCTGTTCATGCCGGATGTCGGCACGGCGCGCTGCGACTTTCCCGGCGGCGATGCGCATACGCTGTACCAGTCAGTGCAACGGCTGTATGCCCTGCCGCCGGAAACGCGGCTGTTCATGTGCCACGATTACCCGCCCCCAGAGCGCGGCCCGCTATGGGCAACCACGGTCGCCGAACAGCGCCGCAAGAATATCCATATCCGCGATGGCGTCAGCACGGCCGACTTCGTCCAGCGTCGCACTGCCCGCGACGCGACGCTGGAAATGCCAGTGCTGATCATTCCTTCCGTGCAAGTCAATATCCGCGCCGGCGACCTGCCTCCGGCAGAAGACAATGGCGTACGCTATCTCAAGGTGCCACTGAATACACTCTAATCCAACTAACTAGTGAAAGAAAATCATGTTGCTTGATGCACTGGCGCTGGCACGGATCCAGTTTGCGGCAAATATCACTTTCCACATCCTGTTTCCCACCATCACGCTTTCGCTTGCCTGGTTCTTGCTTCTGTTCAAGCTGCGCCACAACGCTACAGGTGATGCCCGCTGGATGGCTTTGTACCGCTTCTGGGTGAAAATCTTCGCCCTGACGTTCGCGCTCGGGGTCGTCACCGGCGTCACCATGAGCTTTCAATTTGGTACCAACTGGCCCGGCTTCATGGCTAAAGTAGGAAATATCGCCGGCCCCCTGCTCGCCTATGAAGTGCTGACGGCCTTTTTCATGGAAGCAACCTTTCTCGCCATCATGCTGTTCGGCCAGGACCGCGTTTCTAACCGCATCCACACATTGGCCACAGTGCTGGTTTGTATCGGCACCACACTATCTGCGTTCTGGATCATCTCACTCAATTCCTGGATGCATACACCAGCAGGCTTTGAGTTGCGCAATGGCGTAGCCCACGCGACCAGCTGGGTGGCCGTAATTTTTAACGCTTCGTTACCTTATCGCCTGACGCACATGCTGGTAGCCTCCGGCCTCACCACAGCCTTTTTGGTGACAGGGCTCTCCGCCTACCGGCTATTACGCGGCTCACAGGTGGCCGATGTACGCCTTGGCCTGCGGCTGGGGATAGTGTTTGCCGCTATCTTGATTCCGCTACAGATTCTGCTTGGCGACCTGCATGGTCTCAATACGCTCGCACATCAACCCGCCAAGCTGGCGGCTATGGAGGGCATCTGGGAAACACAAGCGGGCGTGCCTGCGGTGTTATTCGCATTGCCGGATGAAGCATCGCGCAGCAACCATTACGAAATCGCCATTCCAAAATTGGCGTCGCTCTATCTCACCCACCACTGGGATGGCGTGGTACGCGGGCTGAACGACTTTCCCGACGCGACCCCGCGTGTGGCAGCGGTGTTCTGGAGTTTCCGGATCATGGTCGGCATGGGCTTATTGATGCTCGCAGTCAGCTGGATGGGTGTCTGGCTAACGCGGCAAAATCGAACGCCTGGCCGCTGGCTGCTGCGTACCTTTGCCAGCATGACTTTCGCCGGATGGATAGCTGTCGTCGCCGGGTGGTACACCACCGAGATGGGGCGGCAACCCTGGCTGGTGCAAGGCATTCTGAGAACCGCAGATGCCGCCGCACCGAATATCGGCTCGGGCATGATCGGCTTGTCGCTCACCCTCTACCTGACACTCTACGCACTCTTGCTCGCGGCTTATGTTTCTGTCCTCTTTTACCTTGCCCGCCATGCCGATGCACCGGCGATACCCGAACGCGCCCTGGAGCAAGCGAAATGATCCCCGCCGAACTGACTGGCGCGGCCTTCTGGCTGCCACTTATCTTCGCCGGCCTGATGGCGTTCGCCATCCTCACCTACGTGATACTGGACGGATATGACCTGGGAGTCGGCATCCTTGTACCCTTTGTTAAGAATGAAGCCGAGCGTGATCTCATGATCGCATCGATTGGCCCCTTCTGGGATGCGAATGAAACCTGGCTGGTACTCGGGGTTGGCATTTTACTGGTTGCCTTTCCTGCCGCGCACGGGCTGATTCTCACCAACCTTTACCTGCCGGTGACGCTAATGCTGATCGGTCTCATCCTGCGCGGCGTGGCTTTTGATTTTCGGGTCAAGGTGCAAGCACAGCACAAGCGGCTGTGGGATCAAGCTTTTTCCGCTGGCAGCCTGCTCGCTGCATGCGCCCAGGGCTTCATGCTCGGCCAGTGGATCACCGGCTTTGCGGCCACTCCTGTAGCCTGGCTTTTTGCGATCGGCATCGGCATTGCGCTCGCTGGTGGTTATGCGCTGCTGGGCGCAGGTTGGCTGATCATGAAATGCGAACACGGCCTGCAACAGCGCGCGGTACGCTGGGCGCAGTTCACGCTCAAGTTCACAGCGGCAGGCATCGCCGCCGTGTCCATCGCCACTCCACTGGTCAGCCCTCGTATATTCGCCAAATGGTTTTCGCTGGATACATTCTTTGTGCTGCTGCCGATCCCCGTGATGAGCATTGGATTAGTCCTGTTGCTCGCCATCTTCTTGGCCCGCCTCGCTCAGGACACGCAGGCCGGCAACCAATTCGGCTTGCAGCGCTGGGCCTGGACGCCCTTTGCCGGCACCACATTTCTCTTCACGCTGGCCTTTCTTGGCCTCGCCCACAGCATGTTCCCTTACCTGGCACTCGACCGCATCACCCTGTGGGAAGCGGCAAGCGCAATCGAATCACTCTGGTTCATGCTCTGGGGAACCTTGCTGGTCGTGCCCGCGATCATCGGTTACACCCTATTTTCATATCGCGTGTTCTGGGGAAAAGCCCTGCCGCTGACTTACTACTAGGGAAACGCTGAACAAGCCACTGCAAAAAGCAGCGACGAATTGAAATCGAGACGAAAACGTGACGGAAATGCCATCTTCATTGGGTAATCGGCCTGTTCGAGGGCGGATAAGGGGACATTCCC
>JBAQUE010000018.1:0-5297 GCA_049297315.1 Rugosibacter sp. | reverse complement strand
GGCTTACGAAATGCTCTACGGCCGCAACACGCCCTTCATGCAATCGGCATCTGCGGCCGGGACGCAAGTCGCCGACGGTCTGGGCATGCTGGTGGAACAGGCGGCGGAAGCCTTTTTCGTCTGGCGTGGTGTGCGTCCGCAAACTGCGCCCGTGCTTGCGGAATTACGTCGATGAGGCCCGCCCCGCGCTGGCTCAAGCTTGGCTTGGTCTGGTTTTTTGGCCTGCTGCTGCTGTGGCAGAGCTGGTATCTGGGCTGGGTGATGTGGTGGAAGTGGGTAGACCCGGGCAGGACGAGTTTCCAAAGCCAGCGCCTGGATGTGCTGCGCGAGAAAAATCCGCAAGCGCAGTTGCAACAGCGCTGGGTGCCTTATGCAAAAATTTCCGTGCATCTGAAACGCGCCGTGGTCGCCGCCGAGGATGACAAATTCATCGACCATGAAGGCTTCGACTGGGAGGGCATGCAAAAAGCCATCCAGAAAAACCAGCGGAAAGGCCGCGTGGTGGCCGGTGGCTCGACCATTTCGCAGCAACTGGCGAAGAACCTCCTGCTCTCGCCGAGCAAGTCAGTCATCCGCAAGGGCGAAGAAGCCATCATCACCATCTGGCTCGAACTGCTGTGGGACAAGCGGCGCATCCTCGAGGTATACCTGAACGAGGTGGAATGGGGCGAGGGCATCTTCGGCGCCGAGGCGGCCGCGCAACATTATTTCGGCGTTTCCGCCAGCCAGTTGAATGCCGCGCAGGCGGCGCGCCTGGCGGTGATGCTGCCCGCGCCGCGCCGCTTTGAGAAGCGCCTGTACTCCGCCTATCTCGACAACCGCACGCAACTGATCCTGGGGCGCATGCGTTACGCCGACGTACCGCCGTAATCCCGCACGGCGGCTGCGGCGATACAATGCAACGCTTCAGCAGGCCAACCTGGAAGCACCACCGTGAACCCACCGACCGACAACCCGGACACCAGCCCCACGCCGCCGGAGCGCAAGGAAGCCCATGCGCTGGCGGACGTGCACAACAGCCTGCGCGAAATCCAGGAACTGCTGGCGCGGCAAAAGCGGGTGGAAAGCCTGGTGCATCGGCAGGACATGCCGCGTCACGAATTGATCGAAACCCTGGTGCACAAGCAGCACCTGAATACGCTGCGCGACAAGCTGGCGCAGTTGGCGGCGGCGGATATTGCACGCATCCTGGAAGCCTTGCCGCAGGATGAATGCCTGCTGGTGTGGGAACTCATCGCCACCGAGCGCCGCTCGTCGATTCTTGACGAGCTCTCGGATGCCGCGCGTGAAACGCTGGCTGCGACAGAAACCGCACGCCACGAGCCGACGATGCTCAACGCCTTCGACCTGCAAAACGGCCGCCTGCGCCAGATTCCCATCACCAGCCGCGCGGAACTCGCGGCGGCGCAACCGATCTGGGTCGACCTGATCGCCCCTTCGGCGGTCAAGCGCACCTGGATCAACGAAATTTTCGGCCTCGAACTGCCGAATACCGATGACATTTCCGACCTCGAAGAATCAGCGCGGTTCTACATCGAGGACAGCGGCGAAGTGCATCTGCATTCGGATTTCCTGCTCGACAAGGAGGGCGAATCGCGCAACGTGGCGGTGGCTTTCATCCTCCACCACAACATCCTGTTCTCGGTGCGCGACGAAGAGCTGCCGGTGTTCCGCCTGCAACGCCTGCGCGCGCGCATCCAGCCGGGTTACGTCTCGGACGGCAAGGACGTGCTGCTCGACTTGTATGCCGCCGATGTTGAATATTCCGCCGATGCGCTGGAGGATGTTTACGCCGGGCTGGAAGCCGTCGGCCGCAAGGTGTTGTCGACTGACGTGACCGATGCCGAAGCCGCGTCCATCCTGGCCGACATCGCCCGGGAAGAAGACTTGAACGGGCGCATCCGGCGCAATGTGCTGGACACCCGCCGCGCGCTCTCGTTCCTGATGCGCGGGCGGCTACTGGCGCCCAACCAGCACGACGACGCGCGGCAGATTTTGCGCGACATCGAATCGCTCGACGGCCACACGGCCTTCATTTTCAACAAGATCAACTTCCTGATGGATGCCACGGTCGGCTTCATCAACATCAACCAGAACAAGATCATCAAGATTTTTTCCGTCGCCTCGGTCGGCCTCTTGCCGCCGACGCTGATCGCCAGCATCTACGGCATGAACTTCAAGAACATCCCCGAGCTGGAATGGGCTTATGGCTATCCGTATTCGATCGCCCTGATGGTGGTCTCGGTCGCGCTGCCTTTTTTCTATTTCCGGCGCAAGGGCTGGCTGCGTTAAGGACGTTCGCCGTCCCGCCAGCGCCGACTTTTACGCTCCCAGCGCAGAAAAAATCTTTTCCGCCGCGGCTATCGTCGCCGCAATATCGCTGGGCGTGTGCGCTGCGGAAACAAACCCGGCTTCGAAGGCCGAGGGCGCAAGATAAATCCCGGCATCCAGCATCGCGTGGAAGAAATGGTTGAACGCCGCGGCGTTGATAGTCATGACTTCGGCATAGGTGGCTGGCGGCGTGGCGGCGAAATACAGGCCGAACATGCCGCCGATGGCCTGCGCCGAAAACCGCACGCCCTGCCGCTGCGCGGCGGCGGCAAGCCCTTCGGTCAGCAGCAGGGTTTTTTCTGCCAGCGCCGCGTAAAACCCGGGCGCTTGCAGTTGCTTGAGCGTCGCCAGGCCGGCAGCCACGGACAGCGGATTGCCGGACAACGTACCGGCCTGATACACGGGCCCCAGCGGGGCGATTTTTTCCATGATCTCGCGGCGTCCGCCGAAAGCGCCCAGCGGCAGGCCGCCGCCGACGATCTTGCCGAAGGTCGACAAGTCGGGCGTGATGCCATACAGGCCTTGGGCGGATGTCAGGCCGACGCGGAAGCCGGTCATCACTTCGTCGAAAATCAGCACTGCATCATAGCGTGTGCACAGGTCGCGCAGCGTGGCGAGAAATTCCACTTTCGGCGCGACCAGATTCATGTTGCCCGCCACCGGCTCGACAATGACGCCAGCGATGCGGTCGCCATGGTTGGCGAACACATCATGCAGCGCACCGGCGTCGTTGTAGTCGAGCACCAGCGTGTGCTGCGCAAGATCAGCCGGCACGCCGGCTGACGAGGGGTTGCCAAAGGTCAGCATGCCGGACCCGGCCTTGACCAGCAGGCTGTCGCTGTGCCCGTGGTAGCAGCCCTCGAACTTGACCAGCGTGTCGCGGCCGGTATGCCCGCGCGCCAGGCGGATCGCGCTCATCGTGGCTTCGGTGCCGGAAGACACCAGGCGCACCATCTCCATGCTTGGCACGAGTTGGGTGAGCAGTTCGGCCAGTTCGACTTCGCCTGCCGTCGGCGCACCAAATGACAATCCATTGGCGGCGGCGGCCTGCACGGCCTGCACCGTCGCCGGGTCGGCATGGCCGAGAATCAACGGCCCCCATGAGCCGACGTAATCGATGTAACTGCGGCCATCCACATCCCATATCTTCGAGCCTGCGCCGCGCGCGATGAAGGGCGGCGCGCCGCCGACGGAGCGGAAGGCGCGCACGGGGGAATTCACGCCACCGGGAATGCAGCGCTGGGCGCGCTGAAAAAGTGCTGCGCTATTAGTCGTCATGATGTGAGGGTTGGTTACGGCGGGCTGAAGAGTTTGCCATAGGCGGCGGCGCGCGCCTGGATATCCATGACATCGAATAAATCGCTGGCCACGGCCAACATGTCGGCGCCGGCGGCCAGCACTTGCGGCGCATTTTCCAGCGTGATGCCGCCAATCGCTGCGATGGGCAGATGGAAGCGCTGCCTGGCTTCGGTAATCAGTTCCAGCGGGGCGCGTACCGCCGAGGGTTTGGTGCGCGAAGCAAAGACGCTGCCAAAAGCCAGATAATCCGCGCCCGCTGCGGCGGCTTCTTCCGCACGCGCCATCTCGTTGTAGCAGGAAACGCCCAGGATGCGCTTGGCGCCCAGCGCATCGCGCGCCGCAGCCAGCGAGCCGCCAGGGGCGTCATCGCGGCCAATGTGCGCGCCGTCGGCGCCGATCTCGATCGCCAGCCAGACATCGTCATTGACGATGAGCCTGGCGCCCGCACTGCGGCAGATACGCAACAACTCGGCGGCCTGGGCGCGGCGCAAGGGTGGCGGCGCCGTCTTGTTGCGGTACTGGACGATGGGCGCGCCGCCATCCAGCGCCATCTGCACCAGCGCGGAAAGGCGCGGCAGTATGGGGTCGTCGAGGGTGACGGCGTACAGTCCGGCGAATGTCATGTGCACAGCATCAACTTTCCTGGCTATCACCCTCATGCAGCCAGAACAGGCGGTTGGGCATGAACTGGCCCATGCCGGGACGAAAGCCTGCGGCCAGCGTTTGCCAGGTGTATTCCTGCGCGCCCGCGATGGCATCCATCAGGCCATGGCCGCTGGCCAGATGCGCCGCGATGGCCGAGGCCAGCGTACAGCCGGAGCCGTGATAACTGCCGGGCAGACGGTCCCAGCGGTGCGCACAAACGACGCCGTGGCTGCCATACAGCGTATTGATGACCTGCGGCGTGTCTTCGTGGGTGCCGGTGACCAGCACATACTCGCAACCGAAATTGACCAATTGGTGGGCGCATTCGGCCAGGCTGAGCACTTTCTGCGCGTCGTCCTCCTGGCCATCATCGGCTTCCTGCGCCAGACGCCGCGCCTCCAGGCTGTTCGGCGTGAGCAACGTGGTTTGCGGCAGCAGCAGACCAATCAGCGCCTCGACCATTTCTTCATCGGCAAACGCATCACCACGCCCGGAGGCCAGCACCGGGTCGAGAATCACCGGAATGTCAGGGTAGTCGGCAATGATCTCGGCAATCGCGGCGATGGTTTCGACACTGCCCGGCATGCCGATCTTGAAAACGGCGACCGGCATGTCTTCAAGCAGCGCGCGCGCCTGGTCGGCTACCCATCCGGCATCAATAGGCAGGATGTCTTCGACACCCGCGGTATCCTGCACGGTGAGCGCGGTGACCACCGAGAGCGGGTGGCAGTCCAGGCTGGCAATGGTCAACAGGTCGGCCTGCAAACCGGCGCCGCCAGTCGGGTCGGAGGCGGCGAAGGTCAAAACAATGGGGGGGACGGTGTTGCTCGACTGGGTGGCAATCATTGGCTTTCACGGGGCTGCCATCCACAACTTGAACCCGCAGGACAAGCGATGGCAAAAGAAAATGGCTACAGGACCCGTGCGGCTTGGGTTAATATGCGGCTGATTTTAACCTAACGTTCATGGTCAGGAAGGCCACCCACTGATGATGAAACACGCGAAAAGCGGTAAATAGAGAC
>JBAQUE010000017.1:0-3198 GCA_049297315.1 Rugosibacter sp. | reverse complement strand
GCCGCCGTTTTTTCGCTGTTGCTCTGCGTGGCGGCCATCGTCCTGGCCGCACCGGCTGACGCGAAAAAAGAAAATCTCAAGGCGGTGCAGGAGCGCATCAAGTCGCTGCGCCGCGATGTATCCGCGGCGGAAAAGTCCAGGGATTCTGTCGCCGACCAGTTGCGCGCAACAGACACCGCCATTTCAGACACCAACCGCAACTTGCTGAAGCTGGCGGCCGACCGCAGCGCCGTCGAGGCCAGGCTCCAGGATCTGGAAAATCAGGCACAACGCCTCGGGCAGCAGACTTCGGCGCAGCAAAACCAGTTGGCGCGCCTGCTCAACCGCCAGTTTGCCGGCGGTGATGCCGACGCGCTGGCGCTGTTGCTGGCGGGCCGCGATCCCAACCAGGTGGCGCGCGACGAGTATTTTCTGGCGCAACTGGCGCGCGCCAAAGCCAGCCTGATCGGCGACCTGCGCAGCGCCGCTGACCAGCAGCAACGCCTGACTGATGCGGCGCGCGAACAGCATGCGCAATTGGATGACATTGCGCGTCGGCAAGAGGCAAGCCGCGCCCAGTTGCTGGCGCAGAAAACAAAGCGCGCGGCGGCGCTGGCGCAACTGACTGGCCGCATCCGCAGCCAGAAACAGGAAATCGCTTCGTTGCGGCGGGATGAACAACGCTTGGCAAGCCTGATCGAAAAGCTCGCCACCGCGCGCAAAAAAACGCCGCCCAGAGCCGGCAAAAAAGTCGGCGCTGGCGAGACGGCGAAAAAAGGCGCGCCAGCGGGCAAAAGCTACGACCCCGGGCGCGTCGGCGGTGCCTTCTCTGCCTTGCGCGGCAAGCTGAAAATGCCGGTCGCCGGCCAGATTGCCAGCTATTTCGGCAGCGCCCGCGCCGATGGTGGCATGACCTGGAAAGGCTTGTTCATCCGCGCGCCCGAGGGTGAACAAGTGCATGCCGTGGCCGCCGGAACCATCGTGTTCGCCGATTGGCTGCGCGGCTTTGGCAATCTGTTGATCATCGACCACGGTGACGATTTTTTGTCCGTGTATGGCAATAACGAATCCCTGCTCGGCGCTGCCGGCGCAACGATCACTGCGGGGCAGGTGATTGCCACCGCAGGCAATAGCGGCGGCAATGCGGAGTCCGGTTTATACTTTGAACTCAGGCATCGGGGGCAGGCGTTTGATCCCCTGAAATGGATCGGCATCCGCTGATCCGCCATCACCCGCACGGAGCCACTATGCGCAGCATGCTGCAAAAAACCGGATTGCTCATCGCTGGCCTGCTGGCCGGCATCGCCATCAGCCTCAATTTCCCGGCTAACGCCGACAAGGGCGCACCACCAGCGGCATCTGCCCTGCCGATCGAAGAGTTGCGCAGTTTTGCGGATGTGTATGGTGCGATCAAGCAAGGCTATGTCGAGCCGATAGACGACAAGAAGCTGATTACTTACGCCATCAGCGGCATGCTGGCCAACCTGGACCCGCATTCAACCTACCTGGATGCCGAAGAGCTCAAGGACCTGCAAGTCAACACCCAAGGTGAATTCGGCGGCCTGGGCCTGGAAGTCGGCATGGAAGATGGCCTGGTCAAGGTCGTCTCGCCGATTGAGGACACGCCGGCCTACAAGGCCGGGCTGAAGCCGGGTGACTTGATCATCAAGCTGGATGACACGCTGGTCAAGGGCATGACGCTGAGCGATGCCGTGAAAAAAATGCGCGGCAAGCCAAAGACGCAGATCCGCCTGACGGTGCTCCGCAAAGGAGAAAACAAGCCGCTCGAAATTACGGTCACGCGCGAAATCATCAAGGTGCAAAGCGTCAAATCCAAATCATTGGAAAATGGTTATGGCTATCTGCGCATCACCCAGTTCCAGGAAGAAACCAATGCCGACCTGGTCAAGCATCTGGAAAAGTTGATGAAGCAGGAAAAGGACGGCTTGAAGGGACTGGTACTCGATTTGCGCAATGATCCCGGTGGCCTGCTCACCAGCGCCGTGGGTGTCTCGGCGGCGTTCCTGCCGCCCAAGGTGCTGGTCACTTCCACCGACGGCCGCACCGAAGATGCCAAGCACCGGTTTACCGCCAGCCCCGAAGATTACCAGCGCGGACGCAAGGATGACGTCATGAAAAATCTGCCGGCGCTGGCCAAAACCGTGCCCATGGTGGTGTTGGTGAATGGCGGCTCGGCCTCGGCCTCCGAGATCGTCGCCGGCGCCTTGCAGGACCACAAGCGTGCGATCATCATGGGCACGCAAACCTTCGGCAAGGGTTCCGTGCAAACGGTGATCCCGTTGTCCAGCAACACGGCCATCAAGCTCACCACCGCGCGCTATTACACGCCATCCGGGCGTTCGATCCAGGCCAAGGGCATCGTGCCGGATATCATTGTCGAAGAAACGGCCAATGGCCAACCGCGCGGCAATTTCCTGCGTGAGGCTGATCTTGAGCGCCATCTGGTCAACGACAAGGACAATAGCGCCGACCTGAAGCCGGAAGCCAAGCCCAAAGCCAAGGGCGACAAGAAGGGCAAGTCTGATGATGATGAGGATGATGCGCGCGCCCCCATCGAGTTTGCCTCGAAGGACGATTATCAGCTTTCGCAGGCCGTCAATCTGTTGAAAGCCTTGCAGATCATCAAACGCTGAGTCCCGCGTTAATCATTGGCACAGCGGCATGGACAAAATGACCCCCGCCAAAGCGCGTGAATTGCGCGATGCGGGTGGTCAGCGGCCACGCCCCGGCGTATTCATGCCGCAGCCGGGCACGCGCAAGCACCGTGAGTTGCGTTTTGTTGCGCCGGAACAGGCCGCAGCAGCGCTGGTATTGCTCGGTGGCCTGGGCAACATGGCCGTCGAACCAGGCCATGCGCCCCAAAACATCTCGATCTGGTACGACCTGAATGACTACACGCTGGCCGGCATCGCCGATGCGCTGACCAAACAGGGCTTCCGGCTCGACAATAGCCGCTATGCCCGGTTCATCCATGGATTGATTACGTTCTGCGAAGAAACCCAGCTGCGCAACCTGCATGGCCCGCAACGGCTGATCAAGAAATCCCAGGATATTTACTTCAAGGCATGGACGCATCATCCGCATGGCGACCACGACGATACGCCGCCTGAACTGCGCCAGGACAAATAGGCATGGATGACGCACAACTGCTGCGCTACAGCCGTCACATCCTGCTGCCTGAAATCGGTATCGAAGGCC
>JBAQUE010000016.1:0-17413 GCA_049297315.1 Rugosibacter sp. | reverse complement strand
CCGCAGGCCGCTGCGCCTGCGCAGCCGGTACATGCCACGCCCAGCACGCGCCGTCACGCGCGGCAGCAAGGCGTGGCGCTGGAAGCGGTCACCGGCAGCGGGCCGAAAGGGCGCATCCTGCATGCAGACATCGATCGCCATCTGGCGGGCCAAGCAAATCCACCATCAGCCAAGGCGCCGGATACCTCCAGCGTCAAACTCGAAGTGCGTCCGCTGGCGATTCCTGTCGCCGGCCAGCAGCGGCGCACACCATTGAAGGGCATGCGCCGGGCGATTGCCGACACGATGGTGCGCTCGGTCAGCGTGATTCCGCATGCCACCTCAGGCTTCCGTTGCAATGCCGACGCCTTTGTCGCGCTGCGCCAGCGCTTGCAGGAGCATTTCGGCTGCCGCATTTCATTCACCGCGATGGTCATCAAGGCGATGGTTCCGGCGTTGAAAAAATATCCCTATTTCAATGCCAGCATTGACGACACGACCAGCGAGATTGTCGAGCATGGCGACATCAACATCGGCTTCGCCACGCACACTGGCGAAGGCCTGATGGTGCCGGTGATCAAGCATGCCGACCAGTGCAGCCTGGCGGAAATTTCCACCGAGATCGACCGCCTGGCGGCCCTGGCGCGCGAACGCAAAATTCCCCTGGCCGATTTGAAGGGCGGCACGATCACGCTGAGCAATGTCGGCAGCCACGGCAAGCATGATTTGGTCGGCCGGCCGATCATCAACCATCCGGAAGCCGCCATCATCGCCATGACGCGCATCAAGCCGCAACCTGCGGTGGAAAACGGCATGGTGGTGGTGCAGCAAACGCTGGACATGGTGACGTCATACGACCACCGCCTGATCGACGGCGTGTATGCCGCCGAATTCATGGAGGCGGTGATCGCGGTGATTGAAGAGCCGGGGTTGCTGCTGGGTTATTAACCCTGAGTACCGGTGCCCGCCGCGGAAAATCTGACGCGCACGAGCAAGCCGCCGCCACTCTCGCCATCGGCCAGTTCAAGCTGTGCGCCATGCAGTTCGGCGATGCGGGCGACGATGGACAAGCCCAGGCCGCTGCCCTGGGTATCCTGTCCCGCCAGGCGATAGAAGCGGCGGAAGACTGGCGCCCGTTCGTGTGCCGGGATGCCGGGGCCGGTATCGGTCACGGTCAGCGTATTTTCAGCGACCTGCACATTGACCCGGCCGCCCGCTGGTGTGTATTGGATGGCGTTGTCGATCAGGTTGCGCAGCAGGATGCGCAGCATGTCCGCATCGCCTTGCACGATGGTCGGTGTGGTTTCCAGTTCGAGATGGATATTCTTGTCCAGCGCCATGGCGCCATGGGCGGCGCAGATTTCTTCGGTCAGGCGGCCAAGCAAAACGGGTTGCTTGTGCAAGCCTTTTTCAGGATCGATGCGCGCCAGGGTCAGCAGTTGATTCACCAGCCGCGCCCCGCGGTCTGCGCCGGCCTGTAGCTGGCGGATGGCATGGGTGCGCTCGTCCGCATCCTGCGCGCGCAAGGCCACCTGCGCCTGGACGCCCAGCGCGGCCAGCG
The DNA here is from genome assembly GCA_049297315.1 of Rugosibacter sp. Lineage (GTDB taxonomy): Bacteria > Pseudomonadota > Gammaproteobacteria > Burkholderiales > Rhodocyclaceae > Rugosibacter. Next base: position 15,873 of record JBAQUE010000016.1, on the reverse strand, counting down.
GTGTGCGCAGCTCATGCGCGGCGTCCGCCGTAAAGCGGCGTTCGGCTGCCAGGGTTTGTTCGACGCGGGCAAACAGGCCGTTGATGGATTCCACCAGCGGACGGATTTCCTCCGGCGCTTCTGTCGGCGTCAGCGCATGCAGGCGCGACGGCTCGCGGGTGGCGATCTGGTTGGCTACGGCATCCAGCGGCTTGAGTCCGCGCCGTGTCGCCAGCCACACCCAGCCACCCAGCAGGGGCAAACCCAGCAGCGCCGGTATCAGCAGGCGCCAGACAATATGGCCGATCAATTCATCGCGCACGGCATGGCTTTCGGCGACCACCACGCGATACTGGTGCTGTTCGTCCCATTGGCTGAAGTAGCGCCAGTGCCCGCTGGCGCCATCCGTATCATCGGCGTCTGTAAAGCCGTCGGTCCCGGTCAATGGTGCAATGGGCGCGTTGGATGAACGCGACACCAGCGTGTCTTTGCCGTGCCAGATCTGGAACATGATCTTGCGTTGATAGGGATGAGCGCTATGTGCGAATTCATCCATCGCATATTGGGGCGCATTGCTGCCATGCTCCGCCAATTCTTCCAGCTGGCTTTTGCCCAGGGCGAGCGTAGACTGCGCCGTCTGCGCCAACTGGGCATCGAACAGCTCGTCGATTTCGTGATGGGTGTCGACATAAACCCAGAGCAAAATCGCCAGCCAGTAGATGGAAACGCCCGCCAGCAAAGGCAGCAGCAGGCGGCGGCGCAACGAGAACCAGCGCGTGCTGATCATCATGTTCATGTCCTGGAAATGGTGTAGCCGATGCCGCGCAGGGTCTTGATCAGCTCATTGCCCAGTTTGCGCCGCAGGTGATGGATATGCACTTCCAGGGCATTGCTGTCGGGTTCATCGCGCCAGCCATAGAGCGCGCCTTCGAGCTGGGTGCGCGTCATCACGCGGCCGGTGTTTTCGAGCAGGGCTTGCAGCAGGTCGAATTCACGGGTGGACAATTCCACCATCTCGCCATGCCGCGTTACCTGGCGCGCAATGGGGTCTAGGGTCAGGGCGCCATGATGAATCTGCGGCATGGTGCGGCCTGCCGCGCGGCGCGTGAGGGCGCGCACACGGGCGGCTAGTTCGTCCAGATCGACGGGTTTGACCAGATAGTCGTCAGCCCCGGCATCCAGCCCGGCCACCTTGTCATCGGTCGCGTCGCGGGCGGTGAGCACCAGCACTGGTGTATTGCCACCCGCATCGGCTGGGCGTTCGCGCAAGCGCCGCAAAATCTCCATGCCGGAGAGCCGCGGCAAGCCCAGGTCGAGCACGGCCAGGTCGAAGCTTTCGCTTTTCAAGGCATGGTCGGCGGCGGCGCCATCCTTGACCCAGTCCACCGCAAAGCCTGCCTGGCGCAGGCCGGCGGTCAGCCCGTCACCGAGCAGGGGATCATCTTCGACGAGCAGGATACGCATGGGCAGACTCTAGCGCGGAATGGCTCGCGGAATGACTGTTTATTGCGCACCGGGCTTTTCCGCACCCGCCTCATCCTCGTGTTCGTGCGCATCCAGCACCCATAGCTCATGGGCATCCAGCAGCACCTTGTAACGCGACTCGTTGGCGTCCAGTTGCGCGCGCACGGCGGCGAGTTGCGCTTCGCCAGCCTGGCGGCGGGCAAACTGGAGGTCGGCGAACTGGCCTTCGCCCAGGCGCCAGGCCTTGTCGAGCAGCTGGGCATTTTCCGCCATGCGCGCGGCAACCGCGACCAGGCGCTCCCATTGTGCATAAGCCGCTTGCGCTTCTATCAGGGTGCGCTGGGCCTCGGTGTCCACCTTGGTCTTGACCTGCGCTTCATGCGCCGCGGCGACATTGACCCCGGCCAGTTCAACACGCGAAGCGGCAGCGCGGCCAGCACCGGGCAAGGGGATGACCAGTTGCAGGCCGAACAGCCTTTCCTGCCCGTCGCGCTCGCGCGAGACACGCACACCCAGCGTCGGGTCCGGCAGGCGCTCGGCGTCGGTACGCTGGGCGACAAGCTGCTGGCGCTTCGATGCGGCGACAGCGGTCAGCAGTTCGTGGTTATGATCGCGCAATTTTTCCAGCCATGCGTCTGACATGGCCGGTGGCGGCTGCGGTTTGCCAGGTTGTGGCGCTGTGGGTAACGGAATACTGGGGAACTGTTGCGTGAATTCATTCGCCGCCAGCCGGGCCATGGTTTCTGCCTGGGCTTGCTGGGCTTCCGCCTGGGTCAGTTGGGCTTCGGCCTGCAAGGCTTCGAGACGTGCGGCATCGCCTAGCGTGACGCGCCTTTTCGCCACTTCATGCTGGCGGCGCAGGATGCCTACCTGGGCTTGCCATTCCTGGGCGGTTGCCTGTTCCCGCTGCCAGTTGAACCAGCTTTTCAGCAGCAGGCGCGACGTTTCGTGGCGGGCATCGCCGAAAGCGTATTCGGCCTGGTTGATGCCCGCCTGACCCAGCGCCGCGTCGGTCGCACTTTTGCCGGGCAGGCGGATGCCCCGTTCAAGACCCACAATCTGCTCGTTGTAATTCACGTCAAGCGGCATATCCCGCCGCCGCTGGCCTTCCATGCGCAGGGTGAATTCATGCGGGCCGGCAACCAGCCTGTCCTTGTTGGCTTCCGAGGCGCTGACGCCGGCTTCGGCGGCCTTTACCATCGGGTGTTGCGTCAGCGCCTGGGCAACGGCGGCCGTCGGCGGCAGGTCGGCAAAATCAACAACATCCGCCGCATGGCTGAGCAGCGGCAGAAAAAACAGCAAGGCACAGATGGTTTTCATGTCAGCGCTCCGGAATCAAGGAGAGGGCTGATCCACCAGCTCAGGTCAGCGCCGGGCAGGTCGGCTTGCAGTTGGGCGAGCAATTGCCGGGCGTGGTCGTGGGCCATCAGCATCTCGATCTTTACGCGGTGCGCGCGGCCGCGGACGCGCTCGCCTTCGCTGGTGATGTGCTCAGGGGCCGCGTGGCCATCCACCGGATGGGTGACAAAAGGGCCAACCCAGGCAGGATGCTGGAGTAGTTCGCCGATGATGGTCTCCTCAAGGGATTGGGGCAACACGAGATGCAGGCAGATGTCGCGCGTCATTTGGCCACTCCCCAGCGTTTATACAGAATAGGCAGCAAGACCAGCGTCAGCAGGGTTGAGGTGGCGAGCCCGCCGATCACCACGATGGCCAGCGGGCGCTGGATTTCAGAACCGGGACCGCTGGCGAAGAGCACAGGCAGCAGGCCAAAGGCGGTAATCGTCGCCGTCATCAACACTGGCCGCAGCCGCCGCTTGGCGCCCTCGGTGACGACACGTTCGATGGGCAGGCCCTGCGCGCGCAACTGGTTGAAATAGTCAATCAGCACCAGGCTGTTCAATACCGCGATGCCCAGCAGGGCAATAAAACCGACGGAGGCGGGTACCGACAGGTATTCGCCGAAACCCAGCAGGGCGAAGATGCCCCCCATCATGGCGAAGGGCACCATGCTGATGACCAGCGCCGCCTGGCGCACCGAACCGAAGGTGATGAACAGGATGTAGAAAATCAAGGCCAGCGCGATGGGTACGACCAGCACCAGCCGCTTGGCTGCGCGCTGCTGGTTTTCAAACTGGCCACCCCAGGTCAGGTAGTAGCCGACGGGCAGGGCGATTTCCTTGGCTACACGCGCCCTGGCCTCATCCACGAAGCCGACAAGGTCACGGCCATGGACATTCGCTCGCACGACGACCAGGCGTGCGGCATCCTGATGATCCACTTTCACCGGCCCATTAATGCGTTTGAGTCTGGCGACTGTCGAGAGAGGTACGGTACCGGCGCCTGCCGGCAAGGCCAGCAGCGTGTCGGCAAACAGGGCAGGCGAGAGGCGGATGTCATCACCGCCACGGATGACCAGCGGTGTGCGCCTGTTGCCTTCCAGTACCAGGCCCACGTTTTGACCTTCCAATTGCGCGCGCAGGGTGGCGGCAATCTCGTCAACGCCCAGGCCAAGCCGGCCAGCGGCGAGACGGTCTATCTCTACCGTGTAATATTGGACGCCCTCATTTTTTACCGTCAGCACATCCTGCGCGCCAGGCACTGTTTTCAACAAGGCGGCGATACGCTCGGCCAGGCTGTTGAGCTCAGCCAGATCCGTACCGAATATCTTGATGGCCAGATCGCCCCGGGTTCCGGTGAGCATTTCCGAGATGCGCATGTCGATGGGTTGGGTGAAGGCGATATCGATACCGGCAAAATCTGTCATCACCTTGCGAATTTCATCGGTCAGCCATTCTTTATCCTGCTTGCGCCATTCATCTTGTGGGGCGAGTCTGAGGAAGGTGTCGGTTTCGTTCAGCCCCATCGGATCAAGCCCGAGTTCATCAGAACCGGTGCGGGCGACGATGTCCTTGATCTCCGGCACCTTGGCCAGCAGTGCCCGTTGCACGGCCAGGTCGGTTTCGGCGCTGGCTTCCAGGCTGACAGAAGGCAGCTTGGCAAGTTGCAGCAGAATGTCGCCTTCATCCAGGGTCGGCATGAAGGTCTTGCCGAGAAACATGAAGGCGACGACGGTCGCCGCCAGCAGGCCGAGCGCTGCCGCCATGACTTTGCGCGTATTGACCAGCGCCCAGGCGAGCACCGGCTCGTAGATTGCCAGCGCCTTGCGCGGCAGCCAGGGCAACGGGTGTTCGGCCGCGCCTGTGGCCGAATGCGCCGCTGTGCCATGACCGGGCTTGATGAGATAAGAAGCGAGCACTGGAATGGCCGTCAGGGAAAGCAGCAACGAACCGGAGAGCGCGAAGACGATGGTCAACGCGACGGGGATGAACAGCTTGCCTTCCAGGCCCTGCAAGGTCAGCAAGGGCAGAAACACGATGATGATGATGGCCACGCCCGAGACGACGGGCACGGCGACCTCGCGTACCGCGCGGTAAAAACGGTGCAGCAGCGGAATGGATGCCGGGCTGGGCTGGGCGAGATGGCTCTCGATATTTTCCACGACCACCACGGCGGCATCCACCAGCATGCCGATGGCAATGGCCAGGCCGCCCAGGCTCATCAGGTTGGCTGACATGCCAAATAGCTGCATCATGATGAAGGTGAGCAGCGCCGCCAGCGGCAGCACGCAAGCCACGGTCACGGCGGCGCGCAGGTTGCCGAGAAAGGCGAACAGAAGGACCAGCACCAGGATGATGGCTTCATACAACGCCTTGGACACCGTGCCGACGGCGCGGTCCACCAGGACGCCACGGTCGTAAAAGATGTTGATGGAAACACCCTTGGGCAGCGCGGGTTCGATTTCCTTCAGTTTCGCCCGTACGCCTTCCACCACCTGGCGGGCATTCGCGCCGCGCAGGCCGAGCACCAGGCCTTCGACGGTTTCACCTTGACCGCTGCGGGTGACGAAGCCGTAGCGGGCCAGGCTGCCAAGATGAACCTCGGCCACGTCGCCCACGCGGGTCACCACGCCGCTGCGGTCGGCAACCACGATGGCGCGGATGTCATCGATGCTCTTGATGCTGCCTTCGATGCGCACCAGCAAGGATTCCTCACCTTCCGTCAGGCGGCCGGCGCCGTCGTTGCGGTTGTTGGTTTCCAGCGCATGTTGCAGGTCGGCCAGCATCAGGCCCCTGGCCTTGAGCGCCACCAGTTGGGGTGTCACTTCGAAGGTGCGCACATGGCCGCCGAGGCTGTTCACGTCGGCGACGCCGGGCAGGGTACGCAACTGCGGGCGGATCACCCAGTCGAGCAGGCTGCGCCTTTCCGCCAGGGGCAAGTCGCCTTCTATCGTGAACATCAGCATCTCGCCGAGTGGCGTGGTGATCGGCGCCAGGCCGCCACTCGCGCTATCGGGCAGGTCTTTCATGACCCCGGCAAGCCGTTCGGAGACCTGCTGCCGCGCCCAGTAGATGTCCGTGCCTTCCTCGAAGTCGAGGGTAATGTCAGCGATCGCATATTTGGCCACCGAGCGCACCAGGCTTTTCTTGGGGGTACCAAGCATTTCAATCTCGATGGGTGTCACGATGCGCGCTTCGACTTCTTCGGGCGTCATGCCCGGCGCTTTCATGATGATCTTGACCTGGGTCGAGGAGACATCGGGAAAGGCGTCAATGGGCAGGTCGCGGAAAGCGACAATGCCGGCGCCAATCAACAGAACGGTGCCGACGATGACCAGCAGGCGCTGGGTGAGCGCAAATTCAATCAGGCGTGTGAACATGGTGTTTTGCTGCGCTTAATTGGCTGCCGCGCCCAGGCCCAGCCAGGCAGCCTTGAGGGTGAGCACACCGTGGGTGACGACACGGGTTTCACCCGGCATCCCGACAGAAACCAGCGAGGTTTTTTCAGTTTCATCCAGCACTGTGACCGGGATGGGGCTGAAGCCGCCAGCCACCGCGGCGAACAGCCAGACCTTGCCCTGATGGCGAACCAGGGCGCTGGCGGGGACGCGCCAGGTATTGCCGGGTTGCGGTGTGGCCGGCGTGATGGCGACCTGCACGAACTGGAAAGGTTTGACGCATGACGCCGGCTTGGGCAGTTCTGCCCGCAACAGCAAAGACTGGGTCGCCGGATTCATGTGCGGCGCGATCAGGGTCAGTTGGCCGCTTTGTGCGCAGCCTGCCACCGCGACCTTGTCGCCGGGCGCCAGGCCTGCGGCCTGGGCGGGTGTGGCCTGGACTTCCAGCCACAACAGGGAATCAATGCGCCCCAGCTTGAACAGCAGGGCGTTGGTTTCGACCCGTTGCCCCGGCTGTACGGCAGATTCAAGCACAACGCCAGCAAATGGCGCACGAATCTCGGCGATGCCGGAAAAGCCCTGGGCTGCGCTGCCGGGCGCATCCAGCCCAGCCAGGCGCAAGGACTGGCGCTTTTCGGCCAACTGCGCGGCGGCCTGGCGCTCGGCAGCACGGGTGACGGATAGCCTGCTGCCAGAGATGATGCCATCCGCATGGAGTGCCTCGTCGCGGCGGCGGCTTTCACTGGCAACCTCGGCTTGCGCCTGCGCCTGGATGTAATCGCGTTGCAACTCCAGCATTGGCGCGCCCTGCATGCGCACCAGCGGCTGGCCGCTGTTCACGCTTTCGCCATAGGCGGCGAGCACGGCAGTGACGGCGCCGGCCAGCGGCGCGCTGATGACTTCTATCTGCCGTGGCGGTACCACGACTTGCGCGGGCAAGCGCCTGCCGCCGCCGGCTTCAAAGCTGTTCAGCGGCTGGGCCGTAATGGATTGTGACTTGATCTGCTCAGGCGAGAGCTTGAGCAGGATATTTTCCGCCTGGGCGTAAAGCGGCAGGCAGAGGAGGGCGAGGAGGAGGCGTTTCGTCATAGTGGGCATTATCTTGCGCGCCTTAGCTTAAAGCAGCCTTAAGGAACCGGCTGAAATACAAGGAGTCCAATGGTTCGTGGAGTTTAGTTTATCCAGTCAGGGAGCGCCATCTCACATGATGTTACAAAATGACTTGACCCTGAAACATCCATGATGCGGCGGGATGCTTTAATGGCATTGTGAAATTTGACGTTGCCTGACAGCCAGTTCCCCCTGATTGGATGGCAAGTTTTCTTCCCCCTCCAGTTCGTCATGGACTGGTTTAACCCGATACCTCGGTATCGGGTTTTTTTATGGAAAAGTCGGCACCCCAAGGGTACTTTCCAGAGGGAAAAGAGGGACAGGGTGAGTTTTTTCTTCATGGTGGGACATTTTGCTGCCATTGGCTTAAAGAATCCTTAAGAAGTGAACGATTTTCTGATAAGGGGATCAAATGTTTTAGGCTGGAAAGGGACATTTTGATTGTTCACAAAATGATACAAAGTAAATCGTGTTTGAAATACATAGGATGAAGCAAGGTGCTTCAATGGGAACCATGAAATGAAGCGTCGCAATGCGCTTTGATGAAGGGAGAGTCCAAATGAAATCACTGAAACTGCTGTTTGCACTTGCTGTCCTGAGCCTTGCGCCAATGGGCAGTGCGTGGGCAGATGGTCATGGGCATGGCAGTTGGGGTGGAGATCATGACCACCACGGCTGGGGTGGTCATAGCCATATTGGCATCGGCATCGGGATTGGTCCTTGGGCGCCTTGGTATTATCCGCCGCCCATTTACTATCCGCCAGCGTATTACTACCCGCGCACGGTGGTGATAGAGCAGCCCGCGCCGCCGGTTTATGTTGAACAGGCCGACGAGGCGCCTGCGCAGACCAACTATTGGTACTACTGCAGCAGATCCAAAGCCTATTACCCCTATGTGAAGGATTGCCCCGCGGGTTGGCAGAGAGTTGTTCCGCAGCCGCCCCCGCAATAAAAAGCAAGGAGAATCCGGATGAATTTTCGATCAAGCCTTGCGGGCCTCTGCGGCGTGGTATTGCTGACCGCCTGCACTTCCATCCCCAGCGGCCCAAGCACCATGGCACTGCCGGGCCGCGGGAAGAATTTCGATGAGTTCAGGGCCGATGACGCCAGTTGCCGTGACTATGCCTTGTCCCAGGTAGGCGGAACGAGCGCGAATCAGGCGGCTAACAATGCGGGGTTGAAAAGCGCCGCCGTGGGCACGGTCGTCGGCGCTGCCGCTGGCGCCGCCATGGGTGGGCACGAAGGCGCCGGAACGGGCGCCGGCGTCGGGCTGCTGATGGGCAGCATGGTGGGCACCGATGCCGCCCGGCAGTCAGCCTACGGCACACAGGATCAATACGATAACGCCTACACCCAATGCATGTATGCAAAAGGAGAGCGTGTCGCGGTGCCTGCGCAGTTCATTGATAACCATGCGCAACCTCAGGGGAATGCACCGCAGCCTTCAATGCCGTCACCGGGTTATTACCCGCCACCGCCCCCCGGCGCCGGCCCGCGCTGATTGCCCGGCAAGTTTCTTCCCCCTCCAGTTCGTCATGGACTGGTTAAACCCGATACCCCGGTATCGGGTTTTTTTTGTGGGAAAACCGGACCCCAAGGGTACTTTCCAGAGACGGACTCAAGCCTGCGGGGCGCGCTACCGATACGGCGTGTAGCAACGCCTGGGGAACTCTGCTATGTCGGCTGGACGTGATCCAGCCCGGCCTGGGCAAGTTCCGCCGCGCGGATCAGCGCGCGCGCCTTGTTTTCGGTTTCCTGCCATTCGCTTTCGGGCACGGAATCGGCGACGATACCCGCGGCGGCCTGCACATACAGCATGCCGTTCTTGACGATGCCGGTGCGGATCGCGATGGCCATGTCCATCTCGCCGGAAAAGCTCAGGTAGCCGCACGCGCCGCCATATAGCCCGCGCTTGACGGGTTCCAGCTCGTCGATGATTTCCATCGCATGGATTTTCGGTGCGCCGGTCAGCGTGCCGGCGGGGAAGGTAGCCTTGAGCACGTCCAGGTTATCCATGCCGGGCAGCAGGGCGCCTTCCACGTTCGATACGATGTGCATGACATGCGAATAGCGCTCGATGACCATCTGGTCGGTGACCTGCACCGAGCCGGTCTGCGCGATGCGGCCGATGTCGTTGCGCGCGAGGTCGATCAGCATCACATGCTCGGCGCGCTCCTTCGGGTCGGCGAGCAATTCTTCGGCATGCGCCCTGTCTTCTTCCTCCGTTGCGCCGCGCGGCCGCGTGCCGGCCAGCGGACGTATCGTGATGCGTTTGTTGGTGACCCATTTGCCATCAGGCGCCGTTTCCTGGCGCACCAGAATTTCGGGTGAAGCGCCGACCACCTGAAAATCGCCGAAGTCGTAAAAATACATGTAGGGCGAAGGATTGATCGAACGCAATGCGCGGTAGAGCGTGAGCGGCGGGCAGGTGAAGGGCATTTTCAGGCGCTGGCCGATCTGCACCTGCATCATGTCGCCGGCGGCGATATAGTCCTTGGCTTTTTGCACGGCGGCCAGATAATCGGTCTTGGCAAAATCGCGGATCACTTGCGTTGCGGCCACCGGTGCACTGGCCGGAATAGCCACCGGCGCGCGCAGTTGTTTCGCCAGCGCTTCAAGGCGGGCATGGGCAACTTCGTAAGCATTGGATATGGCCGTATCAGCGTAAACAATCAGATAGATTTTGCCCGCCAGATTGTCGATCACGGCCAGCTCTTCCGTTTGCAGCAGCAATACATCGGGCATGCCGATTTCATCGGGCTTGTCGAACTTCGCCAGCTTGTGCTCCATGTAGCGCACCGCGTCGTAGCCGAAATAACCGGCCAGCCCGCCGCAGAAACGCGGGAAGTTTTCCGGGATGAAGACCTTGTAACGCGCCTGATATTCGGCGATGAAGTCGAGCGGATTGCCCTCGGCGGTTTCGATCACCTGGCCGTCGCAGACGACTTCCGTGCGCCAGGCGTTGGCGCGCAGCAGCGTGCGGGCGGGCAGGCCGATGAAGGAATAGCGCCCGAAACGTTCGCCGCCGACGACGGATTCGAGCAGGAAGCTGTTGCGCCGGTTGGCCAGCTTGAGATACAGCGACAGCGGCGTATCCAGATCGGCAAAGGTGGCCAGCGTCAGCGGAATGCGGTGATAGCCTGCGGCGGCGAGGCGGTCGAATTCGCTCTGGGTAATCGGCGTCATCTTGAATTTTTTCAGGCGCGTGGGGTTCAAAAATTTATGTGCAGCGGCATCCATCGGGCGGCGATAATGATACGGCGGCATGGGTCGCCAGCACACGCTGTGCGGCCTCATCCAGCGTGGCGACTATAGCATCGCAATCGGCGGCCCGCACCGGCTCGCCGGCGTTGTAGCCATAGGGAACCAGCCACACCGGGCAACCGGCGGCGCGCGCGGCGGCGGCATCGTGTCTGGAATCACCGATGTGCAGATTTTCCGCCGGGGGCACGCCAAAAAGTTTGCAGGCATGCAGCAGCGGTAGCGGATGCGGCTTTTTTTCGGCCAGGCTGTCGCCGGAAATAACGCAGATGAAGAAGGGCGCGAGGCCGGTGCTGGCCAGCAAGGGTTCGGTGAACGCGGCCGCCTTGTTGGTAATCACGGCCAGCGGCAGGCCTGCGGTTTTCAATGCTTGCAGCCCCTGCATCACGCCGGGATAGATTTTGCTGCGGCGGCCATTTTCGCGGGCGTAGTGGCGGCGAAAAATGTGCAGTGCATCAGCGTGCTCTGCGGCATTCGCTGCGGGCAGGCAACGGGCGACAAGCTGTGCAACGCCATTACCGATGAAGGAGGCGATGACATCTTCTGTGTATTCTGGCTGCCCTAGTTCGCGCAGCATGGCATTGGCGGCGGCCGCCAGATCGGGCACGGTGTCGAGCAGTGTGCCATCCAGATCGAACGTGACCGAGCGGATGACGGACAGCATCAAACAGCAGCCAGTTGCGCGCGCAGCGCGGCGATCACCGAATCATAGCGGTGCGGGTCGCTGGCCTTGCCTGCGCCAAACACGGCGGAACCGGCGACAAAGGTATCCGCCCCGGCGCGTGCGATCTCGGCGATGTTGTCCACCTTTACCCCGCCGTCCACTTCAAGCAAAATATTCCGGCCGCTTTGCGCGGCGTACCCATCGATGCGGCGGCGCGCCTCGCGCAGCTTGTCCAGCATGGGTGGGATGAATTGCTGCCCGCCAAAGCCGGGGTTCACGCTCATCAGCAGGATGATGTCGAGCTTGTCCATCACATGGTCCATGTAATGCAGCGGCGTCGCCGGATTGAACACCAGCCCGGCGCGGCAGCCGCATTCGCGGATCAGCCCCAGCGTGCGGTCGATGTGTTCGGAGGCTTCCGGGTGGAAGGTGATGATATTCGCGCCGGCCTTGGCGAAATCGGGAATGATGCGATCCACCGGCTTGAGCATCAGATGCACGTCGATCACGGCATCCGTCACCGGGCGCAGCGCCTCGCACACCAGCGGGCCGATGGTCAGGTTGGGCACATAATGGTTGTCCATCACGTCGAAGTGTATCCAGTCCGCCCCTGCCGCGATGACATTGCCGACTTCCTCGCCGAGCTTGGCGAAGTCGGCGGAAAGCAGGCTGGGGGCGATGGTGAATTCATGAGGCATGAAGGACTCCGGCAAACAAGGTGGAAAATCGGCAAGCGCCATTCTACCGGCAGGCAGCTAGAATCCGCGCCAGACAAGCTCAAGGAAAGTGAAGGATAAATGACATGATTCTGCTCACCGGCGGTGCGGGGTACATCGGCTTGCACAGCGCGGCGGCGCTGATCGCGGCCGGACATGACGTGGTGCTATTCGACAACTTCAGCAACAGCAAGCCGCAAGGCGTGGCGCGGCTGGAGGCGATTGCCGGCCGGCAGGTGCCTTGCGTCACCGGCGATGTGCGTTCCGCCGCTGACCTGGCCGCCGTGTTCAGCCGTTATCCGGTCCGGGTTGTGATCCACTTCGCCGGCCTCAAGGCCGTGGGCGAATCGCAGGCGCAACCGCTGCTGTATTACGACAACAATCTTGGCGGCGCCTTGACGCTGCTTGCGGCGATGTGTGAAGCGCATGTCAAACGCATCGTCTTCAGCTCATCGGCCACCGTATATGGCGAGCCGGATGTCAGCCCGATTCCGGAAACCGCCCCGCTGCGCCCGGCCAATGTGTATGGCCGCAGCAAGCGCATGGTCGAGGATGTGCTGCGCGATGTGCATGTCGCCGATGGCGAATGGTCGATCGCGCTGCTGCGTTATTTCAACCCGGTTGGCGCGCATCCCAGCGGCTTGATCGGCGAAGACCCGCAGGGCATCCCCAACAACCTGATGCCCTTTGTCGCCCAGGTCGCCGTCGGCCGCCGGCCGGAACTGCAAATTTTCGGCGGCGATTACCCGACGCCGGACGGCACCGGCGTGCGCGATTACATCCATGTCATGGACCTGGCCGAAGGCCACGCGGCGGCCGTCGCCTGGGCGCTGCGCGAACCGCGTGAATTGCTCACCGTCAATCTTGGCGCCGGGCGCGGCTACAGCGTGCTGGAAGTGGTCCGCGCTTTTGAGGCGGCGAGCGGCCGCCCGATTCCCTATCGCATCGTAGAACGCCGTGCTGGGGATGTGCCTGCCTACTGGGGCGATCCGTCATTGGCGAAAGAAAAGCTGGGCTGGACGGCGCAACGCTCGCTGGATGAGATGTGCCGTGATGTGTGGCGCTGGCAGAGCGGCAATCCGCAGGGTTTTGCGTGAAATCGCCAAAAAGTCGCCGTGTCACCATCCGCTACGGCGAGGATCCGCAGCGACGAGGAGAGCGTACTTTGCTCGACCGTCTTGCTGCGCAGGAGCTTTATCAGAGCGTTTTTTGCTCGACCGCCTTGTAGCGCAGTTGCTTCATCAGCGCCGAGTTTCTATGGCAGGCGGCCAGCGGAAATCATGCGGTTGATTATGATGTTGGGCGACAGCCAAGTGACTATATCGTCAAATCCGCCGTTAGCTGCCGTGTGCTGGACGAAATCGGTATCGGCATCGAGATTTTCTTGCTCGTCGACATTTGTTGGGGTAGCGGCGCCATTTTTGCCGCGCGACAGAATAACGACCGGTATGCCTGTGGCGAGGATGGCGCCGGTGCACGCTGCTGTATCGCATACACGCATGTCGCCTGGAGAAGTTAGTACAAATCCTGTGGCATTGTTGGAAAATGCCGCTGTTACCCGGTAGTGAAACGCATTATTCCATGCGTCCTGGCGCCCGAGGCCGAGGTCGGCCCAAGGCAGCGTGCCATCCTGATTGGTACAGGTGTTGCCGGGGCGATTTTCCTTACCATCGTTATCGGTGTCTGGGCAGGGTAGGTAAGGTTTGCCATCACCTGCCGAATGACTGGCCGCAAAACCCAATAGCGCCTCATTGATATCGGCAAGTTGTTTTTGCGTGTCGCCTTGACTGCGTATATCCTGTTGCGCCGACAGCGGCAACAGCATGCCGCCCAGCAACAGCGCGACAATGAACATCACGATGGCGAGTTCGATCAGCGTGAAGCCGCGCACGGCAAAAGTCGGTGTTGGTGAGACGGCAGGTTTCATGGTCAATGCGATTCCTTGTCGGCGATGGGTGCGATCATGGCGAAGGTGATGGTTTTTTCAACCACCTTGCCATTCTGCGCCACGCTCAACGGTGTCCCGGTTTGTACGGCAATTTCTCTTGCGCATTGTGCGGTGCATACTAATGCGGCGGGGGCAGCCCGCATGTCGGCATTCACGTATTTTCTCCTTCATTAAGCAGCAACGGCGTTTCGTCACTATTATCGAACAGCAGCCATGAGTTGGCGCGCTGCTTTTATATGCGGCGCCTTTTTCCGGCAAACCGCTCATGCGGCGTAGCTCTGAATCTCGACCTCGACATGCCGCTGAAAGCTTTGCTCGGCGTCGGCATATACCCGGCGGGCGGTGACATCGTCGAGATAGTATTCGCCGCAGTCCTCGCAGATTTCAGCGGGTACGCCGCGGATGACCACCACCGTCCGCCCACGTTGCAGCGTGACGGTGGTGTTGCCTGGATGTGTCTTGCCGGTCTTGCAAATCACGCACTTCATGACACTCTCCTTTGCTTGAATGTTGCATCCCATAAATCTGGATCAGGCACATACACAGTCACGACATGGCATTCATCCGTGGCCGCGTTGCGCGCCGCGACAACATGGATGGGCCGCGCCTGGTCGAACATGCGCTCGAAAGCATGGCGCGAGTAGCGGATGGTCGCACAGTTCATGACGTACTAACGCCTGAGAGTTTCAGGGAAGGAATACATGACTGCGGCACCTGCACAGCAAGAAGGGGCAGGACAGAATCCCGTCCTGTTTCGCTGTGGATGCGCTACAAGGCGGTCGAGCAAGAAACGCCCGGCTTTGCAGACCGGGGTTGTGCATTCCCTTTGGTCAAATTCCACTTTATGTCCCGCAGGGACGGTATCCCCTGGCGGGACGGCAGGTTTCATGGCAACCATGTCTTGGAGAAGTTGGAAATGGAGATCACCTGGTCGCGGCTGTCCTGACTGTTGGTGAAACCCAGGCGCAGGGTACGCAAGGCGGGTTTATAGCAGAGATTGTCGATACCGCAGAACTGTCCGCCGGAACAGGCCGCGCCGCTGCTGCATGCGCTGCCTTGCTCGTCGTAGATCTTCTGGCGGTCATACAGGTTGGGTTGCTGGCCGGCGTTGTAGCAGTAGTGGTTGCCGTCGGCCTCAATGCCGCCGCAGCTTTGTCCGGCGGCGCAGACGCCCGGACTGCATTGTCCGTAGCGGACGACCGGATCGAGCTGCGCCATGACGCGTGTGGTGGCCTTCATGCGGGCAATCTGGTTGGCGGATGTCACGCTGTCCTTCAACATCCAGACTTGCGTCTGCACGGTGGCGGAATACAGATCATTGGCGCTGGCCAGGGCGATGCTGATGGGGCTGCTGACGCCTGGTGTAGCGTCGCCATTCAGGCGCCAGTATTCTCCCGTGTGGCTGCCGCCGCTGACAAACCACATCGATCCATCCTTCATGCCTGCTGAGACATTTTCCGGTGTTGCACGAGCCCATGCTCCGCTACTGGCGACATACACACCGTTTGGCGAAGGAGTGGGGGGTAGAGTGGGGGGTATTGTGACTGGCTCCGGCTGCGCAACCAGCACGCGATCACCGGCAACCAGCGCTACGCCATTAACGGTTTGCAATGCGGACAAAGTGATGCTGGCTGTGGCGACAGTCCGCACCGGCAGGCGTACGCGCTGGATGGACAGCGCATCGATATTGATCACCGGCGTGTCGCTGTTTTGCAAACGCCACAGGCTCCCCGCATTGGCCGTGCCCGTCTTGATGAACCAGGACGTGCCTGGCGCCAAGTCGATGCCTTCGTCGGCGCTGGCATCGCGCGTCCATGCGCCGGCTGAGGCGAGATAAACGCCATTCGTGCGGGCATCGGCTTGCGCTGCCACCAGCACTGTGTCGCCGGCTGACAGGGCAACGGCATCGATGGTTTGCAAGCCGGAGAGCGTTATGGGATTGGTGGTGATCGCTTTGACCAGCCGGCTGTTGTCATCGCGCCCGGCATACGTA